>CAZIMD010000007.1:0-28793 GCA_964540365.1 uncultured Gammaproteobacteria bacterium | reverse complement strand
TGGCTGGCCCCGGTCCAGGTCGGCGTCCTCTCGGTGTCTGACGCGTACGCGGGTGCGGCCCATGAGATTTCCCGCTGGCTGAAAGAGGCTGGCCTCCGGGTCGAGACCGATGACTCCTCCGAATCCGTCGGCAAGAAGATCCGTAGCGCCGAAAAGGCGAAGATCCCGGTCGCGCTGGTGATCGGCGAGAAGGAGGCGTCCGGACAGCCCTTCACGGTGCGCGTCCGTGGCGAACAGGAACAGCATACGTTGGACCGTGAGCAGCTGCTGGTATTTTTGCAGGCGCGCATCCGGGCCAAGAAATAACCAAAAGACCGCCTTTAGGCGGTCTTTTGTTCCTGTTTTGCGAAGGCAATCTCGCCATTCTCCGCATCGATCAGGACCTTGTCGCCTTCCGTGAGCGTCCCGTCGACGATCTTCATCGCGAGGTCGTCGAGGACGAGTTCCTGGATGGTGCGCTTCAGCGGGCGGGCGCCGAATTGCGGATCGTAGCCCTTCTCGGCGAGGAGGGCGGCCGCCGCATCCGTGAAAGTGATCGTGAGGCGCTTTTCAAGCAGGCGCTTGCTGACCGATCCGATCTGCAGGCGGACGATTTTTTCGAGGTGTTCTGGACGGAGCGCGTGGAATACGATCGTCTCGTCGACGCGGTTCAGGAATTCGGGACGGAACTGCTCGCGCAGACGTTCCATGAGCTGTTTTTCCAGGCCTGCCTGCCGGTCGGCGTCGCTGGCCTCTTCGTCGCGCCGGAAGCCGATCTCGCTGCGGCGCTTGCCGAGGTCGAGGATGAGGTCGGAGCCGATGTTCGAGGTCATGATGATCACGGTGTGCTTGAAGTTCACCGTGCGGCCCTTGCCGTCGGTGAGGCGGCCGTCGTCGAGCACCTGCAGGAGCGTGTTGAAGATGTCGGGGTGCGCCTTTTCGACCTCGTCGAGGAGGATCACGGAATACGGCCGGCGGCGGATCTTTTCGGTGAGCTGGCCGCCTTCGTCGTACCCGACATAGCCGGGCGGCGAGCCGATCATGCGCGAGACGGTGTGCTTGTCGCCGTATTCGGACATGTCGAGGCGGACGAGCGCGTTCTCGTCGTCGAACAGGCTTTCGGCGAGCGCTTTCGCGAGTTCCGTCTTGCCGACGCCCGTCGGGCCCAAGAACAGGAACGAGCCGATGGGCCGCTTCTCTTCACCGATGCCTGCGCGGGAGCGGCGGAGGGCATTGGCGACGGCCTTGACGGCTTCGTCCTGCCCGATCACCCGCTTGTGCAGCTCCTCTTCAAGGTGGGCCAGTTTTGAGGCTTCCGTGGCCAGCATGCGCTGTACGGGGATGCCGGTCCAGCGAGAGACGGCGTGCGCGATGTCCTCTTCGGTGACGGCGTCCTTGAGCAGGCCTCGCTTGCCCTGGAAGGCGCGCAGCTTTTCTTCCGCCTCCTTGCGCGTGCGCTCGATGGCGGGGATCTTGCCGTAGCGGATTTCCGAGGCTTTTTCAAGGTCGCCGCTGCGTTCGGCGATCTCCGCCTCGCTTTTTGCGCCTTCAAGCGTCTTCTTGCTGTCACGCAGCACTTGGATCAGCTCCTTTTCGGAAGTCCAGGTGAGTTCGAGTTCGTTCGCGCGCTCCTTCGTTTCGCCGATCTGGCGTTCGATCGTCTGGAGGCGTTCGGCGGATTCCGCGTCTTCCTCTTTGGCGAGGGCGCGTTTCTCGATGTCGAGACGGATCAGGTCGCGCTTCAGCTTGTCGAGCTCTTCCGGCATCGAATCGATCTGCATGCGCAGGCCGGCGGCGGCTTCGTCGACCAGGTCGACGGCCTTGTCCGGGAGGAACCGATCGGAGATGTAGCGCGTCGAGAGGCGGACGGCGGCGACGAGCGCCCCATCGGTGATACGGACCCCGTTGTGGACCTCATACTTGTCCTTGATCCCACGCAAGATCGCGAGCGTATCCTCCTCAGACGGCTCTTCGACGTACACGGGCTGGAACCGACGGGCGAGGGCCGGGTCCTTTTCGATGTGCTTTTGGTATTCCTGGAGGGTGGTGGCCCCGATCGCGCGCAGCTCACCGCGGGCGAGGGCCGGCTTGAGCATGTTCGAGGCATCCAGCGACCCGTCTTGCCCCGAGGCACCCGCGCCGACGAGCGTATGGAGCTCGTCCACGAACAGGATGACGTTGCCGGCCGACTTTTCGACCTCCTTGATCACCGATTTCAGCCGCTCTTCAAATTCGCCGCGGAATTTGGTGCCGGCGACGAGCGAGCCGACATCGAGGGCGATGACCTCCTTGTTCTTGAGGGATTCCGGCACGTCACCGGACGTGATTCGTTGCGCCAATCCCTCGATGATCGCCGTCTTACCCGTGCCTGCCTCGCCGATGAGGACGGGGTTGTTCTTCGTGCGTCGCAGGAGGATCTGCATGACGCGGCGGATTTCCTCGTCGCGGCCGACGACCGGATCCAGCTTTTCCTCGCGGGCGAGGGCGGTCAGGTTGCGTCCGTATTTTTCGAGGGATTGGTAGGACTGTTCGGGATCGGCGGATTCTACGCGCATGTTCCCGCGCACGTCCTTGAGGGCCTTCAGGACCGCCTCTTCCGTCATGCCGATGCGCTGCAGCTCCGGTCCGAGCGACGCCGTTTCAATGAGGGAGAGGAGCAGATGCTCGGTCGAGATGAACTCGTCCTTGAAGGAGCGGGCGATCTTCTCGGCCCGTTGCAGGACCCGGACCAGCTCATTCGACAGGCCGATCTGCGCCACGTTGCCTTGCATCTGCCGGGGCATGCGCTCGAAGTTCTGGCGGATGTCCTCGAGCAGGCCCGTCACGTTGATGCCGAGCTTCTTTACGAGCGTCGGGACGACGCCCTCTTCTTGGCCTAGCAGCCCAAAGAGGAGGTGGAGCGCCTCCAAGGTCCCATGCCGATATTCCACCGCCGCCTCTTGCGCCATCCGGAGCGCCTCCTGGCTTTTCACGGTCAGGTTATTCGGGATCATATGGTTAGCAGTCTAACATAGAGAGTGCTAATCAGCAAGGCGTGAAAAAGCCCCGCATGGACGCCCCTCAGCGGACCGGGGATGTCGCGAGGATCCCCTCATCATCGAACCGGTCATACCGGATCTCCATCGTCCCCTGCGGGGTGGTGCTTCTCATGCGCGTCGGGTAGGTGTTCTTCACGCACAGCTCGATCGTCTGCGTAAACGCTTCGGGCTGGAAGAACTTCTGTTCGATCGTGTAGAGCTTGCAGCCTTCCGGATCCTCCTTGATCGAGGTCACTTTGGCGCTATCACGGAGCAGGAGGCGGGAGGTTCCGTTTTCGTTGACCATCAGCGTCTCATAGAGTTGGGTGCGGGCGGTCTGCGCTTCCGTTTCCCCGCTCACGTCTTGCCAGGTGCTGGACGCATAGCGGACGTACACGCGGTCGTCCACCGTGAAGATCTCCGACGTCGTCGCGCCGGTCTTGAGCGTCCCGTGGAGGCCGCGCGTACGCGAAAAGAGGAGCTCGGCAACCACGTTGCCGTTACCGAGCGAGGTTTGGATGCGGCTGCGGTAGCTCTTGGCGCGTTCGAGGTTCGCGAGCACCTGACGCAGCTCGACGACCTGTTTTTCGGGCCCTTGGTCACCCTTGCCTTTGGGGATATAGGGCGGTTCGGGGACCCGAGGCGCTTCCGGAGCGGAGAAATCGATGCCGCCCGGACCGGTCCCGATGATTTGGTCGCGGGGCTTGCAGCCAAATCCCAATACCGACCAGGTGCAGAGGGCGAGGGCAAGGAACGCGAGCGCGCGGCGCATATGCTCCCAGTATGCCAGAAAAACGTCGTGGCGGATATCCGTTTCACGTCCCCACGCAAACGAAAACACCGTCCCGAAGGACGGCGTTCCGTTAGTCTTCCAACGCCTCGATGATGAGGTCGAGCTTCTCGTTGATCATGCGGAGCTGTTCGCCCAGGCCGCTATCACCGCCAGACGGACGGCTGAAGGACGGCTTGTCGCCGAAGGGCCGGCCGGACGGGCGTGGGCTGAATGAGGCCTCCCCGTCGCCTTTCTTGAAGCAGTTGCGGCAGAGCACCGGCTTCTTGCCGTTCGGCTTGAAGGGGACTTCGCAGGACGTGCCGCACTCGGCGCAGGTGGCCGGGAAGAGGGGCTTGCCGAAGCCGCCCGCTTGGCCGTACCCGCCATGTCCGCCGCCATGGCCGCGGTCCGAGAAGGGCTTCTTCCAAGGCTGTTTTGCGCCCCCAAAGGAGGGCTTTTTCCACGCGCCTCCGGAACGGGGCGGGCCAAACGTCTTTTTCATCATGAAGGGAAGGCAAGGGGTAATTGCTGGAGGATACAGGATTTCGGCGAAAAAGGCAAGGGTGTTGGAATGGGGGAATGAAGAACGGGAACGTGCCCGTTGACGTTTTTTCGCCAACCATGGGCAATTTTAAGGATATTTCGTGGTCCTTTTTGAGAGAAAGCATTGACAAAACCCTGTTTTTCTGGTATACTGAAATACCGCTTCTTTCCAAAAATGTACGATTTCGTGAGCCTTTACAAACGTGTTTTAGACGGGCTCAGGCAATCGTGCCTAGATTCAACAAGGAGAGGCTATGCCCAAGTCCAGCACCGGCCAGCCGTCGAACGGTCCCGCTCTGCCCGTCCCCAATGGCTTCATCTTCAAGAAGAGCGTCCCCGTCCGCGATCTCACCATCGCGATGAACCACCACGTCGTGGTCGTCGGTGGTGAGGTCCGCTACCGCATCTGGTCGGAATCGGCCAGGCTCTACGTCACGCGGCCCATGACCCGGGAGCAGTACCGGGAGTCCCGTCTCATGAACGCGCTCGTGCGCGGCGGGTTCAGTGCGATGATCCAGGAACTCGAGACCGGCGCCTTCCTCCACTTGACCGACTGGGTCAGCGACGAGGGCGTCTCCCCCGACAAGCGCGCAGACCTCCTTACCTGGGACCGTCAGGGGCGCCAGCCGCTCTCTGCCGGGGCGCAGCTCGAGATGGCTCACCGCCTCGCCAGCCTCGCGCGCGCGGCCCTCATGAATTCGGAAGTCTGGAGCGAGGTCGCTGCCACTTGCGGCTGAACGGACGCTCGCGCATCCGCGAGACGGAAGGCCATCCGCCACCGTCTCCCGGATGCGCTCTTCTTTTTTCGAAATTCAGCGCTCCTGTCCGTCGAGCCTCCGCCCGTCGGGCTTTTTTGAACCTTTCCCCCGTTTCATGCTACAACCCCCTCATGTCCGCCACCCTGTACCTGGTCGCGACCCCGATCGGGAACCTCGAAGACCTGACCCTCCGTGCCGCGCGCCTCTTGCGCGAGACGCCGCTTTTGCTGTGTGAGGACACGCGGGTCACGGCCAAGCTCCTCGCATCCATCGAAGCGAAGCCGCCCATGCAGTCCGTCCATGCACATACGACGGACGAGGCCTTGGATCGCCTGCTTGAGCGTGTCAGCGCGGCCGGTTCGGCCTGCTACGTCTGCGACGCCGGGACCCCGGGGATGAACGATCCCGGCGGCCGCCTCGTATCGCGGGCTTGGAAGAAGGGGATGAGGGTCGTCCCGATTCCGGGTGCGTCCGCGCTGACCTCGGCCGTCTCGGCCTGCGGCTTCCCGATGGAGGATTTTCTCTATATCGGCTTCATTCCGCACAAGAAAGGCCGGCAGACCCTGTTCCGCTCGCTCGCCGAAGAGACGCGTTCCGTGATCTTCCTCGAGTCCACGCATCGGATGGAAAAGACCCTTGCCGCCCTCAAGGAGACGCTCACGCCTGGCCGCCTCCTCTGGGTCGGTCGCGAGCTCACGAAGCAGTTCGAGACCTGCTACCGCGGTTCCATTGACGAAGTGGTCCAAGGGTTGCAAGCTACGTCCTGGAAAGGCGAATTTATCGTTGTCCTAGCGCCATTATCGTATGCCGAATAACCGCTTCTACGTCACGACCCCCATCTACTACGTCAACGACCGTCCGCACATCGGCCATGCCTACACGACCGTCATTGCGGATGCCTTGGCGCGCTATCATCGGCTGCGCGGGGAGGAGGTTCGTTTCGTGACGGGGACCGACGAGAACAGCCAAAAGAACCTCGAAGCCATGGAAAAGGCGGGCGAAACGGACCTTGCGACGTATCTCGACCGCATGTCCGGCGCCTGGGAGGCGACGTGGCATGGGCTCGGCATTTCGTTTGACGATTTCATCCGCACGACGGAAGAGCGGCACCATCGTGGCGTGGCGCGGTTTTGGGAAGCGGTCCAGGCTTCCGGTGATTTGGAGAAGCGAACCTATGAGGCGCTCTATTGCGTCGGTTGTGAGGGGTTCAAGACGGAGACTGATCTGAACGAGGACAAGCGCTGTCCCTTGCACCCGAATAAGGAACTACAAACGATTCAAGAGGAGAATTGGTTTTTCAAACTGACGGAGTACGTGGGGCCACTGATTGCCCATATTGAGGCCCATCCTGAATTCATCCAGCCCGTCAGTCGCCGGAATGAGATTTTGGGCTATATTAAGGCGGTAAAAGAACAGAGTTTGGATGTATCGGTGAGTCGTGAGGCGAAAAAGCTTTCCGTTGGCATCCCTGTTCCGAACGATCCGGACCAGCGCATCTACGTTTGGTTCGATGCGCTCCTGAATTACATGACCGCCGTCGGATACGGGACGGATGACGCGTCGTTTGCGAAGTTCTGGCCCGCCGACCTGCATTTGGTCGGCAAGGATATCATCAAATTCCACTGCGCCCTGTGGCCGGCGATGCTAATGAGTGCCGCGAAACAGGATCCCGCGTTGAAACATGCGGACGGTTCGGTGAAGCTCCCGAAACATGTTTTTGCGCACGGATTTTTCACCTTGGACGGGCTGAAGATCTCTAAGTCGCTCGGGAACGCCATCCCGCCCGGCGAGGCGGCGAAAGGGGTTGGGTTTGATGCGGTGCGGTATTACCTCCTCCGTGAAATTACTCTTGGGGAGGATGGCGACTTCTCGTTCGCGCGCCTCCATGACCGGTACCAGAACGACCTCGGGAACGCGTTGGGGAACCTGTTGCAACGGGTCGTGGCGATGAGCCGGAAATATTTTGAGGGGAGGGTTCCGACCCTTTCGGCGGAAGAGAAGGCCGCCGCTGGCGCCGAGCAGCGCGAAACGAAATCGGGCAGCGATTGGCGCGGGTTTGCTGGCCTGGAAAAGATCCGCTCCTCGATCGAGGGGCGCTTCAGCGCATCCGATCTGAATGCGGTTTCACAGCTTATTTGGGGAGATTTTAAGGATGCCTCGGAGATTCTCGCGGAAGGGATGGGTAGGCGCTCCGGGAGCTCTGGCATCCGCATGGCAAACGGGTTCATTGAGGTGACGGAACCGTTCAAGCTCGCGAAGACCGATCTCGCGGCTACGGGTCGCGTGTTGTATGCCCTTCTGGAGTCGCTCCGCTGGTACGCTTGGTTCCTTACGCCCATCATGCCGGAAACCTCCCGCAAGATCTTCGCCGCGCTTGGGATCGATCCGGTCGCCGAATACGCGAAAGGTTGGGATGCCGCCCTGACTTGGGGGCAGTTGGAGCCGGGGACCGTCTTGCCGGAACCGACGCCGCTGTTCCCTCGTTTGGAAACGCCCGAAAAAACCTCCTGACCCATGTCCTTCCGCTACCTCGACACGCACTGCCATGTGCATTTTCCCGCCTACGACGCCGATCGAGCGGAAGTGTTGGCGCGCTTGCGCGACAGTGGGGGAGCGGCGATCCTGATCGGGACGTCCCTCGCCAACAGCCGGGCGGCCATCGCGCTTGCGGAGCAGGAGCCGAACCTGTGGGCGACGGTGGGGCTGCACCCGTCCCACGTCACCGATCCGCACCAAGACGAGAACGAGGGCGCCGTTGATGAGCGCGAGGTTTCGTTTGAGGCGCTAAAGGCGTTGGCGGAAAGCTCGCCGCGCGTGGTCGCGATCGGCGAGGCGGGGTTGGACGTGTACCGGGCGACGCCGGAAACGAAAGCGGAGGTCCTGCAAAAACAGCAGGCGGTCTTCCTAACCCATCTCGACGTCGCGGAAACGCTTGGCTTGCCGGTCGTCATCCATTGCCGCGAGGCATTAGGGGAGCTCGCCGACCTCTTACGCGCGCGGCAGGCAGGCGGGCACCAAGATCGGTGTGTCCTCCACTCGTTTACGGGCACCTGGCCCGAAGCCGCGCCGCTATTGGAGGCTGGCTGCTACATCGCCTTGAACGGCATCGTGACCTTCCCGCCGAGAAACGGCGCGCCGCCGGAAACATGGCTTGGGCTGGTCGCGAAAAATGTGCCAGCGGACCGGTTGCTCTTGGAGACGGACGCCCCGTATCTTGCGCCCGTGCCGCACCGTGGGAAGCGGAACGAACCGGTCTTCGCGTTGGCGACGGCGGATCACTTGGCTCGGATGCGTGGGATGCGGGTCGAAGAGCTTTTGGCACTGACAAAGGCGAACGCGTTGCAGGTGTTCACGCGCGTTCCGGCCTAGGGGGGGGCGACGGGCTTGGCTTGACATGAGAATGTCTTTTTGCTAAGCCTCCTCCCGCAAGGAGGGTCTGACATGAAACAACGAATCGGAAAAGACGCCCTGATCGACATCTTCTGGGCCGTCGCCTACCACATCGTGGCGGGCTACCTGGCATTCAGGGGCGTCGAGCTCGTCATCGCGCACGAACGTAACCTGGCGATCGCCGCGTTCGCCGGTTCGGCCGTCATGGTGATCGGGGCCGCCCGCATCTACTGGCGTGATGCCATCCGACGCGCAATCGCCGAGGTACGCGCGCCGTCCCCTTCCCCGTCCGAACCGGCGCCCTAGCGCGGAGCCCCGCTCGACCCGATGGGTCGTTTTCTTTTTGCGCCCATGCCCTTGACGCCATTGCTATTTTTCGCTAGGCTTGACCGGCATCTTTTTCTCGCCACGCATTTGAAGGAGCGTTAGATGAGCGATTCGTCTGGTTCGTCTTCGTCCGATCTGTCCACCGATACGCCGACCGACCTCCGGCCCGTCGGGACCTGGTTCCTGGTCATTGCCTGCTTCGTCGCGCCGCCGCTATTCGCCTTCGCGCGTGATGCGTACGCCGACTCGCCGCTGCTGGGCTCCCTGCTCGCTACGGTCGCCCTGCAGGGCCTCCTCACGGCCCTGCGGGTGTCGATCGACCTCGACGCGCGGCAGCGGGCGCGTGAGCAGAAGATGCGTGAGCGCGCGCAGCCAGGGGTGACGACGTCCGTCTCGCCGACCGGATGAGCGTGCCGTGGGCGTCGCATGCGGGCGGGCCATCGTCCATGCGATACCTGTCGCGTCCGATCACGCGGGGGTGATGTCAGGGCATCCTCGCGCTGAACGCGCCTTCATCCCAAACCTCCCCAAAGCCTCGCCGGCCAGCTGATCGCGGGCCGTTTTTTATTGCAATCGGAGAACGTTTTTCTCCATGCGCAAGAACCCTTCTCGCGTCAGGCGCTGGACCATCGCTCGTAGCCACGCGAAATCGAGGGCGTGCTTGTACGAGGGGTCGACGGCCGCTCCCAAGGCGGCGTTGAGCTTCACCGTTCCTTCCTCGCGGACCCGCTTGAGGATGTGGCCACGGTAGATGCGGTCCGGATGCGGCTTGTCGCGGTGGCGAGTTTCCTTCGCCTTTTTCACCATCTGTTTTGGGATCACGTAGGTGCCGGTGAGGAAACCTGGGGCACAGGGACAGGTCGAGCGCAGTGGGCAAGTCGCGCAATCGGGAGATTTCGTGCAGACCATCGTCGCCAAATCAAAGAGAGCTTGCGGGACGTCGTGGAAATCCCGCTTCGGGAGGATCGCATCGAGGTTTTTTTGGATCGCCTCGTCGACGGTGGGTTGGGGGAAGGGGATGCCGAGCAGGACGCGGCCCAGGACGCGGCGGATGTTCGTGTCGATGGGGAGCGCGCGTTCGTGGAGCGAAAAGCAGGCGATTGCTGCCGCGGTATACGGGCCGATGCCCTTAAGCGTGCGCCAGCCTGTGGCGCGCGCGGGAACGCCGTTCTCCACGACCGCTTTCGCGATGTCGCGCAGCATCAGCGCGCGACGGTTGTATCCCAGGCCCGCCCAGGCCTCGATGACGTCCGCATTCGAAGCGGCGGCGAGGGCTTCCCAGGTTGGGAAACGGGTCAGCCAACGCGGATAAAAAACGAGCCCGCGGGAGACCTGGGTCTGTTGGAGCATCAGTTCGCTGACGAGGATCCGGTACGGGTCGCGCGTATGGCGCCAGGGGAGGTCGCGCCCATGCTGCCGGTACCAGGCGAGCAAGCGTCGGGCGAGGATCATGAGCGGAGGTCGAGGCTCGCGAGGGTTTCGCGGATGCGGACGTCGGTGATCTCGGACTCCGTTTGCGCCCAAATCAAGTGGGTGACGTCTCCGGTTTGCGGGGAGACGACTTGGAGGACGTACGTATGGCCGCCCGTCTGGCCATCGCGTTGGCCGCGAAGGCCGGTCACGAGGTTGCCGGCGACCAGGTAGGAAACCGGTTCCGGGGAGCGGAGGCTCGATTCGAGCCGTGATGCCTGTTCCGCGTAATAGGGCGAGATGGAAAGCCAGGGGAGGGAGGAAGTCGCTTGGTTGGCGCGCATGGCGATGAGGCCACGCTCGTCTGCATAGGTGCGCGTGCCGGGCGGGAGCCGGAGCGAGACGCCGAGCGGCAACGAAAAGGCCTCGACCCAGAGGGCGTAGTTCCGTCCGGTCGGACGCGTGAGCGGGAGGGCCTCGGCTAGGGCCGCCTGGTCGCGCTTCATGCGGGCGACCGCCTCGCGGGCTTGCGTCAGTTCCTTGGTCGCCGCTTCGACCTGGCGGTTTGCCTGGTCGGCGAGGCGGGCCTTCTCGTCTTCGTGATGGGCGACGCTCAGCTCGAGGTGGCTGATCCGGTCTTCCAAGGCCATGCGCTCCTCTCGGGCGCTTTGCAGGACGAGACCAAAACCAAGGGCTGCCGCAACGGCGCCGAGGGACATCCAGCCTAAAAACGACAACTGCTTCAACCGCATAGGGGATGGGTCGATCTTAACGGGTTTTGGCGCAGGTGTAAACCGAGGGAGAGATGCCCCATGCTTGGGGTAGGTGTCTCGTATTTCACCTTATCTTTGGGAAAAATCTTTTCAGAAATGAAAAGCCCCTCGGGTTACGAAGGGAAGGCCTTGCGGAAGGCGACGACGGTCGGGTGGTTGGGATCCGTCTCCTTGATCGCGAAGGCGACGCGTTGGAACGTGCCCCGGAAGGAGCGGTCGAAGGTCTCGGCGAAGGCGCGCGCGACCATGGTCGGGTCGCATTCGAAGACCCCGCAGCCCCACGCGCCGAGGACGAGCCGGTGGTATCCGAGGTTCCGCGCGAGGGTGAGCAGGCGGCCGATGCGGCGCCGCATGACCACCTCGATCTCCTTCTCGGCGAGGCGGAGGCGGTTCCGGTTCTGCGTGAGGTAGGCCTTCGCGTTGGGCGCGGGGCAGGTGAAGACGCCGCAGCTCCAGAAGGCCTCGAGCAGCTCCCCCGTGCGATCGTCACGGAAGATGGGGACGGCGGGGGAGTGGATGAGGTAGTCCTGGTACATGTGCTTCGGCCCCTGCCGGTCGGCGTGCGCGCGGTACATCTCGCGCCCCTCCAGGCAGGCGACGAGGCCGCTCGCGTAGGCGAGGTCCTCTTCCTGCGCCTTCGCTCCCTCGTCGAAGCCGCCCCCGGGATTGCGAGCCGAGGCGAAGTTGAGGGCGCCGACCCGGTGGGTGCCCGCGTCGGTCAGCCGACGGGCGGCCTCGAGGGTCGTCTCGGTCGTCACCTCGAAGCGGGTGTTCGATGCGGGGTGCGGGCCTTGGTTCCCCGGTTCGAGCGGGTCAGTGGGCGGGTGCTCGCGCGTGTCGTTGACGGCGCGCGTGAGAGCCTCCTCGATCGAGACCAGCTGCCTGCCAGGGGTCTCGTAGAGGCCGTCCTTGCAGATCTGGCGGGTGGCAGCCGCGATCGCTCGCCAATGGGCGCGGTTCATGGGTGCTCCTTGGGCCTGGAAGGGAAGGCGACGCCGGATCGCAGCACGGGCAGGGACCCGTGTCAATGGGAAGGGGTCTTCAAGAAGCGGTAGCAAGGCTGTTTTTTGCTTATTTTAGGGAATACAGAGCCATCTTCCTTGACAATCAGCAAGAAACGTGCGATACTCATGTACTTCCCGGAAAAGAGGAGAAAGAGCATGAAGGAAGCAGAGCTGTTGCTCGTCCATCCCGGGGCGGGATGGCAGATCGTCCGCGGTCCGACGGTCCACAAGTTCCGCACCCCCGAGCTGAGCGGCCATCCCTGGATCGCGTCGCTCTGTGCGCGCGTTCCCTGGATGTACGAGATGCAGGCCGACGGTGGCGGGCCCATGCGGAACCTGCCGCCAGGGTACTTCGCCACCTACTATCGCTGCACGGCCCGTCGCCCGTACGAGAACCGGTGCATCGAAGGTCTGTACTGGCTGCACGAGATTGCGCATCTCGACACGTGGCGCCCTGGCGGTTCGCAGGACCCGCCCTCGCGATATGGCCGGCACGAGACCTGGCTCGAGTGGTCCGAACGGGCCATCGACAGCGAGCTGGTGGCCGCGGTCACGAGCGAGTGCTTGCCGCACTTCATCCCCGGCGTGCGCGAGCAGGCGTTCCGCCACCCCATCTGGGTCGACCGCTACCTGCGGAACCAGGCATCCAGGCGTCGCCACGGCAACGAGGACTGGCGGGCTGCCAAGCGTCGCCACGAGATCGAGGATTCGTGGAAGAAGTGGTGCAAGCGCGCCGCACGTGACCCCGAGTCCGCCCGCGCGGTCCTCGCCGCCGAGCGCCGCCGCGTCCTCGAGGGAAGCCAGAAGTTCAACGACTACGTCGAGCGCCAGGTCGGCGGCTACTACGAGACGAACCATCTCTGGACCGCCCTGATGGCCAACGAGGCCGTTGGTTACGGCCCGTACGCCGACCTCTCGCCGTTCCGTTGCGTGGAGAGCCACATCCGCGACCACGACCCCGACGATCCCAAGAACGTCGACGCCCACCTCCGGTGGCTCCTCGACGTCACCCCCAGCAAGAAGGACCTCCGGCGCCTCGGCCTCTCCGCCGAGTACCAGCTCCCCTTCGCCCGCCAGGCCAAGTCCTTCGGCGACATCTTCAGGGGCTACGCCGAGCGCTACGGGAATGCGGTGTTCTTCAAGTGACGGACACACCCCTCGAGGCTCTCGAGGGGAGTTTTTTTGTTCATGTCGTGCGGGAAGGCGCCGGCCGACGGGCCGCGTTTTCGTTTTGGAATCCCGATGCCCGCATCGGATCGCTTCGTCCAAGTGCTCCTCGTCATGACGGAGGCCCGGGATCCCGTCCGAGTCTCCTTTTTTGATTGTCTCTTCTCTTTCCCTTCCCCCGTAGGTCCCCGGGGCGGGAGCCATTTGGGCGACGAGCTGTCTGAGCTTCCATCAAGATAAAAGGCGAGTTCTCGTCGCCCAAATGGCTCCCGCCCCAGGGACCGGTCCGCCCGATCGGGAAAGGGCAGCTCGTGGGGCGCCAGCCCCACCCCTCCCAGTCTTGGCAAGACCCTCCTCCAATGGTAATAATGAAAGGATCCATTATGCTGTTCGACGAACGAATCTTCAAACGCCTCTCCAGTCCGGACGCTTTCCGCGGCGGCCGCGACCTCGCCTTGGCGCGCACCGTGCGCCAGGTCACCGTCGAACGGAACCGGTTCAACGATTTTGTCGTGCATGGGACCGTCGTCGGGACCGGAAACGAGCAGCGCTCCGAACTGATCGTCGCGGCGAACAAGCAGACCGTAAAATCGCACGCGTGCTCCTGCTCGTTTGATCGGCACGGCATGTGCAAGCATGTGGTCGCGTTGGGCATGTCGGCGACCGACCCGTCGCTCCCGCAGGCGAAAGACGACCGCCAGGCGGCCCTGAAGGCCGCCCTCATGAGCGGCCGACGTTTGGGCTCGACCCCGGCGACGACGCGGCAGACCATCGTCTCGCCGACACGGGGCGGTGCGGGCGTGCTGCTGAATCGGACCGCGTCCCCGGCCTCCGCGCCCGAAGCGGGTGTCGTTTGGCATGACCTTGAGGAGATCCGGTTCTCCTTGCGGTACGAGCTCGAGGATGATGCCTTGCTCATCACGGCCGAAGCGAAGTACGGGCCGTTTGAAGTCTCGTTATTCGCTCCGGAAGCGGTCTACGAACGGGAAGACGAGCGCGGCCTGCACAAGCCGTTGCGCGACGCCAACGCGGAGCACGAGGCATGCCAGTGGTTCCGCGAGCGCCTCGCCGACGGCCGCGTCGATCCGGACGGCGCGATCCGTCTTGAAGGGGAGGAGATCTATCTTTTCATCAAGGATACCTATCCCGAAATCGAGTTCCGCTATCCCGTCAGCCTCGACCCGTCGGCGGAAGAGATCATGCGGGTCGTGCAGGAGCCCATCGAGGGGGTCTGGAATTCGCGCCTATCCTCAGGCATCGACCTGTTCCAGTTCTCGGTCCGCCTGCATTGCCGCGACATGGACGTCTCGCTCGATGACGTCAAGCAGATGGTGCTGCGCGGCCGGCCGTTCTTGCGCCTCCCTGACGGGCGTTTCGTCGAGATCCAGAACCAGCAGGAACTGACCCAGATGGTCGAGGTGATCGGCCGCGCCAAGCAAACGAAAGACGGGTTCACGATCCCGCTGTATGAGGCGCCCGGTTTTTTGGCGCTGTTTGAGCAGTCGCGGCGTCAGCGTCTCGGCGAAATGGACGAGCGGTTCCAACGGTTTGTCGCCGAGACGCAGCACGGCAAGCTCCTGGCGACCCCGGAATTGCCTGCCGAATTGGCGCCGATCTTGCGTTCATACCAGCGTGACGGCGTCGGCTGGATGCTTTTCCTCCAGAAATATGGGTTCGGCGGCGTGTTGGCCGACGACATGGGCTTGGGCAAGACGCTCCAGGTCCTGACGCTGCTCGAATCACAGCGCGGGACATTGCAGGAGCCCGTGCTGATCGTGTGCCCGAAGTCCCTGATGCAGATGTGGGCGCTCGAGGCGAAGAAGTTCACCCCCAACCTGCGCGTGCGCGTGGTGGACGGCATGATCGGGGAGCGCACCCAGGCCATCCGCGAACGCGGCGAGGTCGATGTCCTCATCACCTCGTATTCGCTGCTGCAGCGTGACCTGCCCGTCTATCACGCGGCCGGCGCCTCCTTTTCGATCATGGTCCTGGACGAGGCGCATTCGATCAAGAACGCGGGGACGAACACGGCGAAAGCGGTGAAGCTCTTGCCCGCCAAGCACCGGATCGCGCTCACGGGGACGCCTCTCGAGAACGGCGTGCACGAGCTGTGGTCCATCTTCGACTTCCTCATGCCGGGTTTCTTGGGGGATGCCGAGACGTTCCGCCGCCGGTATGGCCGGCCGATCCAGGAGCTGCAGGACCAGGACGCCCTCAAGCGCCTCCGCCAACGGGTCGGGCCGTTCATGCTGCGCCGCACCAAGGAATCGCAGCTCAAGGAACTCCCGCCGAAGATCGAGCAGGTGAGCCCATGCTCGCTTACCGCCGAACAGCTCGTCATCTACGCCCGCGTCCTCGAGGCGACGCGCCGTCAGGTATTCCAGGCGGTCGAGCAGAAAGGGATCGAGCGCGCGCATATCGACATCCTTGCCGCCCTCACCAAGCTGCGCCGCGTCTGCGATCACCCGACGCTCGTCGAGCCGGAATTGCCGCGTACCGAAGAACTGTCCGGCAAGATGGGCTATGCGCTCGAGCTGATCCGCGAGGCGGTCGAAGGCGGGCACAAGATCTTGCTGTTCAGCCAGTTCACGTCGATGCTGGATCTGTTGCGCGAGGCCTTGGACCGCCAGGAAATCGGCCACTGCACGATTGAAGGGAAGACGCGGGATCGGCAGGCGGAAGTCGACCGGTTCCACAACGATCCCAAGACGTCCGTATTCCTGCTGAGCCTGCGCGCCGGTGGCACGGGCCTCACGCTCACGCCGGCGGACGTCGTCATCCTCTTCGACCCCTGGTGGAACCCGATGGCCGAGCAGCAGGCCATGGACCGCGCCCACCGCATCGGCCAGACGAAGACGGTCAACGTGTACAAGCTCGTTACGCAAGGCACGATCGAGGAAAAGGTCATGGAACTACAGGCCCGCAAGCGGCAGCTGTTCGACGCGCTGGTGTCCGAGAACGCGGAGGCGATGCGCGGGCTGTCATGGGAGGAGGTGCGGGGGCTGTTCGTGTGAGTTGAAAAATCCCTCAGATGAGGGATTTTTGATGCGGGTGGAGCGGCCTGCGCGAGGAAGCGGCGTTCCTGTTTCCTTGCCTCCAAAAACCCGATTTGCTACGCTCGACCCACTATGAACGGCATCAATTTGTATAAGGAAGTCCCGTGCGGGACGCCGGAGGAATTCAACGTCGTCGTTGAGGTCGTGAAGGGGACGATGAATAAGGTGGAATACGACGAGCAGGGCGGCTATTTCAAGCTCGACCGCGTGCTGCACCAGCCGACGTTCTATCCGTTCGACTACGGTTTCGTCCCCCAAACCCACGGCGGCGACGGTGACGCGATCGACGTCTGTCTGCTGCTCACCCAACCGACGTTTCCGGGCTGTGTCGTGAAGGCGCGCGCCATCGGCATCATCCAGATGGAAGACCAGGACGGCGTCGACGACAAAATCATTGCGGTGCCCGTCGGCAAGGTGGACCCGCGTTTCAACGAGGTCACCTCGTTCGACCAGCTCCCGGCGCATGTCCGCGAGGAGTACACCATCTATTTCAAGGAGTACAAGAAACTCGAGAAGAAGAAGTACGACCTGATCAACATCAAGGGCGTCGCGGGTGCGGAGGCGGCGCGGGAAGCGATCAAGAAGGCGATGGAGGCCTATTCTGCTGAGCATGCCGCTGCCTAGCGTCTTACGCATTCGAATCGCTCAGGTGGTCCGCGTCCAGCGCGTGACGCCTGAGCTTTTTACGTTGGTCTGCCGTTTGCCGGAGGGGGAGCCGTTCACGTTTTTGGCAGGGCAGTGGGTGTACCTGCATCTTCTTGACGCACAAGGCGAGAGCCTCGCGCGTGGGGCCTTTTCGATCGCCTCGGCCCCGGTCGAGGCGGGTGATGCGCTGGCGTTCGGCATCAAGATCTACGGACGCCTGACGCAAACGTTCTCGAACCTGAATGAGGGCGAGCGGATCGGCGTCCAGGGCCCGTTCGGCGTCTTCACCTTGCCGAAGGAGCCGGTCCCGCTGGTGTTCCTGGCGGCCGGCATCGGCGTGACGCCATTCCGGAGCTTGATCCGCGAGGCGCTGGCGCGGCCGGACGGCCCGACGGTTTCCCTCGTCTGGATCGCGAAGGCGTGGGATGATCTCCTCTATCACCAGGAATTCATCGCGTGGGAAGCGGCATCTCATGGGCGGTTCCGATATCATCCGGCCCTGACGCGCGATCCGCACCCGGACTGGGCGGGTTGGCGCGGCCGATTGGAGGGTTGGATGATCGATGCGTTGAATGTGGATTGGGCGGTGGCTCATGGGTACGTGTGCGGACCGGCGCTGTTCATGGAACGGGCAAAAGCGCTCCTGGCTGAGCGCGGCGTCTGCGGACGGCCCCGGTTTCACGAGGAACGATTTTCGTGATCGCTTCAGGCGGTTGATACAAAAAAACCGCGGTCGCCGGCGCGGGCGTTCGTGGTTGAGGTTTCGGGAGGCTGTCGCGCCCTTCACCGTGCCCGCCGTCCCTTAGGCGCGGACGCGGGATTTCGATGCGCGATTTCCTTCCGCCAGGCCTCGGCGAGGATCGGTTGGACGCGCCGCTCGAGGGCGGCCTGATACGCGGGGGCGGTGATCTCGTTCGCGATCGCTTCGAACGTGCGCAGGACAGCCTCTCGTTCATCCGGCGACATGGGCGTCATCCTCCTTGTTCGCGTGCGCGCGATGTGTGCGGACGGTGCGGGCAGGGTATGCCCACCAGTACTCGCTGGGAATCCCTGCCGCGTGCGAGTGGTCGTCGAATTGACGCTGTAGATCGGCGTCTCCGCCGGTAGCCTGCCCGTGGGCAAGGATGGTGTCGAACAGCGCCCGATCGGTCGCCTCAAGCCGAAGGCGGAGGAGGTCGAGCAGGCCGGGGTATTCGCAGGCGATCTTCTCGACCGTCGTCCGCAGGTCGCACGACGCGAGGCCGAAATGCGGCTGGGAAGGGGAAAGGGCCGTCAGCAGGCGTACGACGAGGGCGGCGATCTCCGGCTCCTGCTGCATGCGCGGACTGCGTACGAGAAGGAGATGGGCGAAGGTCGCCTCGTTCGCGCTCAGGTCCGCACCGATTCCCGCCAGCGCGGCGGTGGCGCGGGTTTTGTTGAGGGCTTCCGCGCGCAGGTGGTCCGCGGGCGAATGCGGTCTCGTGAGGTGGAGGGCCCGCCCCCATTCCTGTGCGCCACGGAACCGATCGGCGACGAGGGCGAGTTTGGTTTTTGCGATTTCCAGGGGCGAGAGCGTGTCGAGGGGGTCTGCCGGGTTCATGCCGTCTCCTTGCGGGGGAAGAATCGTATACGACGTCGGTCTTGTCAAGGGGTTCGAGTGGTTCGATGGCGCGCGTTGGGCCGCGCCGTGATGCGAAGCGCTTATGCCTAAGGCGTACACGCATGGGGGCTTAAGATGTTGATCGCAAACGGCTCCGGTCTCGACTCCCGTGCCACGTAAAAACTCGCTGGATAAGCGAGTTTTTACGTGGTGGGCGTGGATGGAGTCGAACCATCGACCTTTACATTATCAGTGTAACGCTCTAACCAACTGAGCTACACGCCCGTCTGTTTGGTTGGTGGATGCGAGCGTTATCCTAGCGAATCGGCAGGAAGATGGCAAGATCTGGGCAAGGGAGGAGAAAAACGGGTGTTTTTCCGCTCAGTGAAGGGAAGAAAGACGCATTTCGTTCAGGGTGGAGACGGGCTCGACCTTCCGGCGCGCGGGTTGGCTTTTCCCTTTGGATAGGGTATACATCTGCAGCAGGAGGAAAGATGGCCTACAAGGACAAGATGCCGACACCGCCCGCCTGCCTGAGCGAAGCCGGGCGGCAGCGGTATCGGAAGGAATGGCGGGCCGCCAGGCACGTCAAGGACCCGGCGCTTCGGTACGGGCTCGCGGTCGCCGTCGCCCAGGCAAATGACCCCGTGCTGTTCGTCCAGGCGCGTCGGGAAGATGATGCGGCGTTCGGGAAGGCCAACCGCGCCCATGACCGGCTGGTGCGGAGGTCCCGGGCGGGCCTTCGTGTGCGGGGATGGTGAAATGCATGGGGACGGCCCAGGTGATGAGGGGCGGAGGATGCGTGCAGGCGCGTCCTTGGGCGACTGATCCGGAAGCTTCCGGACTTTTTATTTGGGAAGGGCCTAGCTGTTGGGAGAGCGGGGCTGCCGCCCGTGTCCCTGCATGGTATTTTTCTGCTATACTTCGTGGCATATGGCTTTTTTCCCTGGTTCATTCGGCCCGCAAGGCGAGAGGCTTCTCGTAGACACGCCGGAAGATTTGCAAACGAGAGCCGAGGACCCGCGTGTAGAGGATGATCGCCGCACTTCGGTGGAGGCTGATCAAGCGGCTCTTGCCGCCCTTCAGGCGGAACAGGCGAAGGCCGCCGCCTCACCTAACGCCCATTTCCTGGAGCCAGCCGCGGGCGAGGCGGCGCAGGACCCTCTCCTGCTGAAGACGGAGGGGATTTTGGAGGCGGGCCTAGGGGACCTGCTGAAGGACTTGAAGGAAGACCAGCGCGCCACCTTCACGGCCGCCGGAAAAGAGCTGGCGCAGGAGCTGTTTCTTAAGCGTCGGAAGCTGAAAGGCGATGGTATGGTAAAATTGGTCCAGCATTGGTTGCATGCGTTGCCAGGGGTGAATAAGGCCTATCTTGGGCAAGAAGCGCTCCTGAAGACCTTGGCCCTCATGCAGATGTTCAAGCAAGAATCCTCCTCGTCATGATCCTTCCGCTCCTTCAAGTCGACCTCTATTTCCCGTCAGACGCGGCGTCTTTGCCGAATCCGGCGGACCTCTTGTCGTCGGTTTGGGTAGGGCGGATCCTGTTGGCTTTGCTCGCGTTCGTGGCCGCTTCCGTCTTGTTGTTCACCGCCCGCTGGCTGGTGCGGCGCCGGAAGCAGTACCTGGGGACGTTCGGGTCGAAAATCCTGCTGATCAAGGTCCCCAAGGAGTTACGCAAGGAAGACGCCGCCCAAGACAAGTCGCAGCAGCAGATCCAGGAGCTGATCGGTCGGATGGAGACCGTATTCTCGACGTTCGGTTCGCTGAAGCCGGAATCGGGGTTCAAGGCGTGGTTCATCGGGCGGTCAGATCAGGTTGGGTTTGAGATCGCCTTCTGCCAAGACAAGATCCTGTTTTATGTCGTCTCGCCCGCGAAATGGCAAGCCTTCCTTGAAGAGCAGATCCATGCCCAGTTCCCGTTCGCGAGCATCGATGAGGTGACGGATTACAACATCTTCTCGCCGAAAGGGGTGGCGCTCGCAAGCTACCTGGTCCTGCGCCGTCCCAGCTGCTTTGCCCTGAAGACCTATCGGAAGATGGAGACCGACCCCATGAATGCGCTGACGAACGCGCTGTCCAAGATCGAGGAGGGGGATGGGGCGTCGATCCAGTTCCTGCTGCGTCCGGCGGATGGGGACTGGCGGAAGACGGGGACGCGCATCGCCCGTGAGATGCAGCAAGGGAAGAAGCTATCGGACGTGCAGAAGGGGAGCGTGTGGAAGGAGCTGTGGAAATTCGCAAAATCGCTCACGAAAGGACCGAAAGACCCGAACAAGCCGAAGGATTCGTATACGTTAAGCCCCCTCGAGCAGGAGATGGTCAAGGGATTGGAGGAAAAGGCCTCGAAGGCTGGCCTGGAGGCTTGTATCCGCCTGGTCGTTTCCGGCAAGACGCCCGAAAAGGCCCAGCGCTACCTCAATGACCTGTTGGGCGCGTTTGGGCAATACAACATTTACGAATACGGGAACAGCCTCAAAAAGGAGTTGCCCCGCTGGCAGTCGAGCATCATCCATCGGTTCATCTACCGGCAATTCAACGAGGACAAGCGGATGATCCTCAATACGGAGGAGCTGGCAAGCTTCTTCCATTTTCCGTTGCCGAGCACCGAAACGCCGAAGATCGCCTGGCTCATGAGCCGCAAGGCCGCGCCGCCGCAGAACTTGCCGACCGATGGGATCGAGCTGGGGATCGCGCAGTACCGTGGGCAGAAATATACGGTCCGCATGAAGCAGCAGGACCGGCGCCGGCACTCGTATATCATCGGAAAATCCGGGTCGGGCAAGACGGAGTTCATGAAGGCGCTCATCAAGCAGGATATCGAGGCGGGGCGCGGCGTTTGCCTCATCGATCCGCACGGCGACTTCGCCTTGGAATGCTTGGATCTGGTGCCGAAGCATCGCGCCGAAGACGTGATCCTGTTCGATCCGGCCGACTTCAACCGGCCGATGGGCCTCAACATGCTCGAGTTCGATCCGCGTTACCCGCACCTGCGGACGTTCGTGATCAACGAGATGCTCAAGATCTTCGACAAGCTCTACGACCTCAAGACCACGGGTGGACCGATGTTCGAGACGTACATGCGCAACGCGATCCTCCTGCTCATGGACCATCCGGAGTCGGGCATGACGCTGATGGATATCCCGCGCGTGCTGGCTGACGAGACCTACCGCAACATGAAGCTGGGGTACTGCACGTCCCAGGAAGTGAAGGATTTCTGGACGAAAGAGGCCCTCAAGGCCGGCGGTGAGGCGAGCCTGCAGAACATGGTGCCGTACATCACCTCGAAGCTCGCGTCGTTCATCTACAACGACTACATGCGGCCGATCGTGGGGCAGCAGAAGAGCGCCTTCAACATGTTCGACGCGATGAACGAACAGAAGATCATCCTGATGAAGCTCTCGAAGGGCAAGATCGGCGACCTGAACGCGTATTTGTTGGGCATGATCATGGTGGGCAAGATCTTGGACGGGGCCCTCAAGCGCGGCGACATGGATCCCAAGGAGCGCAAGGATTTTTACCTCTACATTGACGAGTTCCAGAACTTCCTGACCGATTCGATCAGCGTGATCCTGTCGGAAGCCCGTAAGTATGGCTTGAATTTGCAGATCGCGCACCAGTTCATCGGCCAGCTCACGGGGGCGGGTGGGGACACCAAGATCCGCGATTCGATCTTCGGCAACGTGGGCTCGATGTTCGCGTTCCGCGTGGGGCCGGACGATGCGGAATTCCTGGAGAAGGAGTTCGCGCCGGTCTTTGCCGCGTATGACCTCGTGAATGTGGAGGCGTTCACCTGCAACGCGAAGATCCTGATCGACAACACGGCGTCCCGCCCCTTTAACTTCGCGCCGCAGATGGTGCCGAAAGGAAAGAAAACGGGGTTAGCGGAGCTGATCCGCGAGTTGTCGAGCAAGAAATACGGGCGTCCGCGGGCGATCGTGGAAGCGGAAATCGCGGAACGCCGCGGATTGGGCGGGGGAGACGCGCCGCCGGAGCCCGAAAAGGGGCCGCCCGGACTCTTCTAGGGATTTTTCGGTTCGCATCCTGCCTTTTTTTGAGGCGGGGGACGCATTCTCGCCGGAATCCGTTCGGATAGACGTCCCCCTCCTCCCTTGCTACAACCAAGAGCGTATGCCGTCCCTCAGCCAGACCCATCGCCCGCGCCGATTTGCGGACGTTACCGGCCAGCAGCACGTCACCGAGACCTTGCGGGCCGAAGTGGCCAGCGGTTCGCTGGGCCATGCCTTTTTATTCTCCGGGCCGCGTGGGGTCGGCAAGACGACGTGTGCGCGCATCCTGGCGAAGGCCCTAGGGTGCGCCCAACCGCAAGCGGGGGAACCGTGCGGGACGTGCGCTTCCTGTGCGGCGTTCCATGAGGGGAAGGTCTTTGACGTGATCGAGATCGATGCGGCCACGCACACGGGCGTCGACTTGATTCGCGAGGCGATCATCGAGCACGTCCGCTTTGCTCCCGCCGGAAAACGGAAGGTCTATATTTTAGACGAGGCGCACATGCTCTCGACGGCGTCCTGGAACGCCCTGCTCAAGACCCTCGAAGAGCCGCCCGCCTACGCGTTTTTCATCTTCGCGACCACGGAGTGGCACAAGGTCCCGCCGACCATCATTTCGCGGTGCCAGCGTTTCGAATTCCGCCGAATCCGTGAACCCGACATGGTCGCACGCCTACAGGGATTGGCGCAGGCGGAAGGGTGGCGCATCGAGGAGGCCGTCTTTCCCCTCATCGCCTCTCGCGCCGAGGGGTGCTTGCGTGACGCGGAGACGCTGCTTGGCCAAATCGGCTCGTTGGCGGATGAGGGGCGGGTTTCGTTGGCGACGGCGGGGCTCGTCATCCCATTTTCGGCCTATGGCCAGGCGCTCTCATGGCTCGAATACGTGCGTGACCAGAAGACCGCGGAAGCGGCGACCGCATTCCAGGCTTGGTATGACGCGGGCATCTCGTTCCCTACGCTTTTGGACGACGTGCTGCATCTCCTCAAGCGCCTGTTGCTCGGCCTTGCGAATCCTTCCGAGGTCGCGCACTGGTCCGCTGGAAGCGAGGAGGAGCGTCGGTTGGCAGCCTTGTTGGCCGCTTGGAAGGCGCAACAATTGCAGGCGATCGCCCTGCTCCTCCTGGACCGTCGTCGTGACCTGCGGGCCGGCATGGACCCGGTATTCGTGCTGTTGTTGGCGTTTACGGCAGCGCTTGCGGTTCGGGAACCGGGCGTTTCGACGTCTCCCTCTCCACTAACGGAACCTGGTACGACCGCGCCGAAAACTGCTCCCGTGGAGCCTGCACCGGTAACGCCGGCGGTCCCGGCTCCGGCGACGGAGGCCGTCTCAACGCCTCCGCCCGCCGCCTCGCCCGTCAGCCAACCGGCGGTGACGTCCGTTCCGGAGCCCGTTCCTGCGCCGGTCACGCCACCCGCGGAGGCCCCGTTGGCGACCTCGCCAAACAAGGCAGTCACCGAATCGGCTGCGTCCGTCGTCCCTGCCCCGGTTTCCGGATTGGACCTCATCCGCGTGCGCCAGCTCTGGAACGCGTTCATCCGGGCGGTTGAAGAGCAGAACCACTCGTTGCCGTTCATTTTAAAGATCAGCAAGCCGGAACGGGTCGATGGGTCCGTCCTCGTGATCCGCTTCCCGTACCCGTTCCATCGCGACAAGGTTATCGGCGATTCCAAGCATTTGCGCCTGGTTGAGGCCTGTGCCCAGCAGGTGTTTGGGGTGCCGGACCTGCACCTGGATGGGATCGTGTTAGGGCCCGAAGAGCCGGCGGCTTCGGAGCATTCCTCCCAAGACGTCGTAGGGAACCTGTTGAAGGCGTTCGGCGGATCCGTCGTTGATGCGGCCTGATATGCGTCAAGCGCTGCGCTCGGCGATGCGCGAGACACGGGTGCGGACCGTCGCCGGGCTGCCGGTGGGGTGGTTGCATGATGTCGAAATCGACTTGTGTTCGGGACAGGTTTCAAGCCTCGCGGTCGTCGTGACGAGGTGGTGGCGATTCCGTCCCATTTGGATCCCGCGCGCGCAGGTCATCCGATGGGAGCCGGGTATCGTGACCGTCGCCGACGCCTGGGCACAGCCTGAGCGCGCCCGTCAGGAGCCCGCCGTCGTGCCCGCGCGCATCCCTTCCTGCTATGCCGACCGTTCCTGAGGCGGCGGTCTTGCGGACCGTCGCCTGGTTCATGGCGGTCGGATACCCGCCCTTGCAAGAAGAGGTGCTGGCAGATTTAGACGTGGGGCCGGAAGCGATTGGCGTTTCGCGGGCGGAGGCGATGGCAGCCGTCGAGGCATTGGTGGCGACGGGCCGGGTGCGGCGGGTGTCTGGTCGCCTTGTCTTGCCGCCATTCATGCCGCTCATCGCCGAGCGGGAGCGCCGTGAGCGGTTCTTTCCCCGAAAATGGGCACGGATCCAGCGCCTCGCGTGGTGGCTCCGTTGGGTCCCGACCGTCCGTTTCCTGGCCGTGTGCAACACGACCGCCCTGGGAGCGGCACGCGATGAGGCGGATATCGATCTTTTTCTCGTGGTCCGGCGCGGCTCGCTGTGGCTTACGCGTGTGTTTTTGCTGGCGTTTACGGCGCTCCTGGCACGCCGTCCCGGCCAGCGCCATGGAGAGCGCGACGCCTGGTGTTTTTCCTTCCTGATCGACGATGCGGACCTGCGCTTGGAACGGTTCGCCGAACGGCCGGACGATCCGTACCTCCGTTTTTGGGCACGTCGCCTGCTTCCGATATTGGATGACGGGTGCGGGCGGGAGCTGTGGGAGGCCCAGGCCTGGGCGCTTACCCGACACCCGCATGCCAGTCGCTGGGTCGCTTGGCGCTCCGTGCCGTCCCGTCCTCGGCCGATCCCTGCCGCGTTCGCGTGGTTGGAGCGATGGGCCTTTCGGGTCCAGCGACGGTTCGCGCCCGCCGCGTTGCGTCAAAAGGCGGCGGAGGCGACGACGGCCGTCGTCCTAACGTCCCATGTTTGCAAGACCCATGTCGATGACCGCCGCACCGCCTTTCGCCTTGCGTATGAATCCCTTTGCCGCGATGCGCATGTCATTCCGTGAATGGCCCTGGTCGGGGCGGCTCCTGCGTCTCGCGGTTTTCTTGTTGCCTTGGCAGACGCGCGCGTTTCTCCCGTCGCCGGATCGGGGGGGATTCCCCTGGGAACAGGGAAGGTGGTCGGCATATGCGACGATGCTTATCATCCTCGCCAGTGCCATCTTTCGTTTTCTTGAGCGGTCTAAAGTCGGGCGAGAGATAGGGGGAAGATGGCGCGGTTTGCTGGCTATCGTCCCCGGTATTTTCTTGCTTTTCCCTACGCTGGCATGGCCGGCTACCGCCCAGTGGTTGGGGCAGGTGGCGTGTCTCGCCCTCTTTGCTGGGCTCGTATGCACGGATGCGGACCTGCATGAGACGTTCGGGCGGTGGATCCTGTGGGCGCTTGTCCCGGTTGCCCTCCTTGCCCTGGTCCAGACGGCGACCCAGGAGGTGTTCGCGTGTAAATGGCTGGGCCTCGCGTCACAATATCCGCTCGACCGCGGCGTGAGCGTGATCGAGACGTCCGGGTTCCGGTTTTTGCGTGCCTACGGGTCTTTTCCGCATCCGAACATCCTGGGGGGATGGATGGCATTCGGGATCCTGTTGGCGGTCCGGGAGTCGTTGCAGGCCGTGTGGTGGCGTCGGATGCTCGTCCTCGTGGGCCTGTTTTCTGCGGCCCTCTATGCCAGCTTTTCCCGTTCCGCGTGGATCGCGCTCGCCGTCGGGGGCGGGATCGCGCTCCTGTCCGCGTGGGGACGGCCTCGGGCACGCGTCCGCGTGGCATGTTTCGGCGCCGTCTGCCTGGCCGTCTTTTTCGGCGCTGTCCTCTTGCGTCCCGAGCTGGTCCGTACGCGCGTCGTCTCGCGTGACCGTTTGGAGACGCGCTCATTGAACGAACGTCGTGAAGGGATTCGGCAGGCCGTCTCTGTCGTGTTCCCGGCGCACCCCTGGGGAACGGGGCTTGGGGCGTACCGTGTTGGGTTGGAGCGGGCGTGTGCGGGGGCCGCGTGCCCGGTTCCTGCCGAACCGCCCCATGCCGTTCCGCTGCTCGCGCTTGTGGAGCTTGGCTTTGGGCGTTTTCTGGTGCTGGCGATTGGGCTTGCGGCGATCGTTTGGCGCGCCCGTCGGCGGCTTGACCGTGGGCAGGTCGCCTGTTTCGGAGGGGCCCTTCTCGTCCTGATGGCGTTCGACCATTACCTTTGGTCCCTTTGGGCCGGACAGGCCTTGCTTGCGGTGGCGGTGATCCTTTCCGTGAAGCCGAAAACCGTGTCCATTCGGGTGCTCGAGGCGGCCCCGGGACCGGTTTCCTGAAGCGATCGGCGTCGCCTTGACAGCCCGTTCCCGCTGACGCATCCTTGCCCTCGAGGGGTCTAGCAGTCGAACTCGTCGTCTGCTAAATCATGCCCCGCTTTTCCCTAAAACTGCTTATGAACCTACGTCCATTACACGACCGCCTGATCGTGAAGCCGGTTTCGAAAGAAGAAGTGACCGCCCTCGGGATCATCATCCCGGATACGGCTGGCGGCCAACAGCGCCCCGACCAGGGCGAGGTCATCGCCGCGGGTCCGGGCAAGTTGCTGGAAAACGGCACGCGCCAGGCCATGACGGTGAAGGTCGGCGACAAGGTCGTATTCAAGAAATATGCCTCCGATGAGGTCAAGATCGGCGAGGAGACGTTCCTCGTGATCGCCGAGACCGACGTCGTGGCCGTGATTGAAGCCTAACCTGATTTCCTATGGCAAAAACCATCCTGTTTTCGGAAGACGCACGCCAAGCGATGAAGCGTGGCGTGGACAAGCTCGCGAACGCCGTGAAGGCGACGCTCGGCCCGAAGGGCCGCACGGTCGTCATCGACCATGGCTATGGCTCGCCGACCATCACGAAAGACGGCGTGACCGTCGCGAAAGAGATCGACTTGGAGGACAAGATCGAGAACGTGGGCGCCCAACTCGTGCAGCAGGTGGCCTCGCAAACCAATGACGCCGCCGGTGACGGCACCACGACTGCCACGGTGCTCGCCCAGGCCATGATCGCCGAAGGCCTCAAGAACATCACCGCCGGCGCCAACCCGCTCGCCGTCAAGCGCGGCATGGAGAAGGCGCTCGCCCTCGTCGTCGAGGAATTGCGCAGCAAGGTGGCCCAGAAGATCACGGGCGACAAGATCGAGCACGTCGCCTCGATCAGCGCCAACGACCGCGAGATCGGCAAGACGATTGCCGAGATGGTTGCGGAGATGGGCCAAGACGGCGTCATTACCGTCGAGGAATCGCAGACCTTCGGCGTCGAGAAGGATGTCGTGAAGGGGATGCGCATCGACAAGGGCTATGCTTCGCCGTACATGGTGACCAACCAGGAGCGTATGGAGGCCGAATATGCCGATCCGTACATCCTCGTCACCGACAAGAAGATCACGTCGATCCAGGATATCCTTCCGTTGCTTGAAAAAGTCCTTAAGTCAGGCAAGAAAGACCTTGTCCTGATCGCCGACGACATCGAGGGGGAAGCGCTCACGACGCTGATCGTCAACCGCCTTCGTGGCGTCTTCAACGCGCTTGCCATCAAGGCGCCGGGGTTCGGTGACCGCCGCAAGGAGATGCTCCAGGACATCGCCGTCCTCACGGGCGCGTCGTATATCAGCGAGGACCTGGGTCGCAAGCTGGATGCCGTCGAGCTCACGGACCTTGGCTCGGCCCGCAAGATCGTGGCGAGCAAGGACCATACGACGTTCGTCGACGGCAAGGGCGACAAGGCCCTGATCGAGGCCCGCGCCCAGGCCATCAAGGCCCAGATCGAGAAGACGGACTCCTCCTTTGACCGCGAGAAGCTCCAGGAACGCCACGCGAAGCTCATGGGCGGCATCGGCGTGATCAAGGTGGGGGCTGCGACGGAAGTCGAGATGAAGGAGAAGAAGCACCGCATCGAAGATGCCATCGCCGCAACCAAGGCAGCGGTCGAGGAAGGGATCGTGCCGGGGGGAGGCGTCGCTCTCTTGCGTGCCATGAAAGCCCTCGAAACGGCTGCCCTGGAAGGAGAAGAGGCTGTCGGCGTACGGATCATCCGCAAGGCAATGGAAGAGCCGTTGCGCACCATCGCCGCGAACGCCGGCAAAGACGGATCCGTCATCGTCGAAGAGGTCAAAAAACAGACCGGCAGCATGGGCTACAACGCCGAAGCCGACCGCTATGAGGACATGCTCGCCGCGGGGATCGTCGATCCGGCGAAGGTGACGCGTTCCGCCTTGCAGAACGCGACGAGTGTCGCCGCGCTGTTCCTCACGACGGAATGCGTGATCACGGAATTGCCGAAGAAGGAAGAGCCGGCTCCGGCCGCGGGGCACGGGCATGGGG
>CAZIMD010000006.1:0-30649 GCA_964540365.1 uncultured Gammaproteobacteria bacterium | reverse complement strand
GGCAGGGGCTCGTGATGAACGTTAGGACGATCGGAGATGGCCCAGTAGTCTTAAAAACAAATACACAGCCCCGCTCCAGAAAAGGATATTGAACAGAATCGAGAACTCGCCAATAAGAGATGTTCTTTCACAGGCTGGTTTTGGAAGCGTTCCGTGGATGCCTATCGTACAATCTGAATATGTCCTAAACGGAAAACCTGACAGACCCAAAACGGTTTTACCTCTATTCGTTATATCGAACTCTTTAAGGGGAGGACGCAAATAAATATTTCTCACTTGGATATAAGCGAGGTCATATGAAATAACAAAAAAGGATGCTCGAGTCACAATGGCGAAAAAAAGACCTATACATAAACTGATAACGAGTAAAGGGCTTTTCGTTCCCACGGCGTTTGAAATCTTCATATTCGTCATTCTTAAAATACCAGACTCATTCAATACGGGCATCTTTTACGGAATGGGTACCCCGACATGCTTCAGGGAAGCTCAATTTCCTCCTCCTCTAAAAAATACCCGCTTGTTCTAGCGGATATTTTTCCGTGGCAGGCCATAGTAGACGATTTCGGAACTTTGGATTGGGGAGTTATTTATCGCCAGCTCCAACGTATCCCGGTTTTCGCTTGTCAGCTCGAAGATCACATAGTGGCATTATCGAAAGCTGCCTGATTCCATGCATGGCGTCGCAAATCGCCTGCGATACCAACGCACTCCGCGATAATCGCGTCTAGTAGATGCTCAAGTTTTTCAAAAGAATAGCCACGATCTCTTGTGCTTAGTTTTGAAAACTCCTTTGCGTATTCATGTTTATTGATGAGTTCACCCTGATACTTGCCTGCCTTCTCATCAAAGCCTTTCCAGCGAACTTTTGGCTCTTCCATGCCCCCATGATGCAAATCAAGAAAGCATTCAATGGCTACAGCTCGTCCATTGATGTTCTCTTTACGTTCTCCGTTTGGGCCAAGGGTCGCAAAGCGGCTGAATTCCTTCATACTTGGAAGGCTCATTACACGCATGTTTTTTGGCATTTTTAGATTTTTACTGTCGAGCATACCACCGATGCCAGCCGTATCATTGTCGTAGATAGCAAGTGTGAAGTTGCTGTGGCCGATGTTTACCAGCCCTCGGCAAAAATTGCGTAGCCCTCCTTCGCCACCAAAAGGGTGGCGCTCCATATTCACAAACCTAAAGAAATCAGCAACGTCAGGCCGCAAAAGATCGAATGCCTTTTTGAGAATATCTGCATCAGATTTGCCTTCCGTCAAAAGCAAGAACTTTTGCGCATCTGGCAATCCTTGCATGATCCAGCTTCTATTGCCCCAGCCATTTTCGACCCAGTCATGAAAGTTCCATGAAAGCGGTACATCAAGATTTTGTTTATTTAGGGCTAAAAGCCGTAAGACGATCCACGGATCAATAACGATGCCTTCGCTTTCCAAGAAGTACCCTTGGCAACCTGACGCCGATGTTTTCAGGAAAGCATCCTCGATTCTCTTGAATGATTTTATCTTTTTGCCATCTATCTCCAAGCCACGGAAGTCTCGACGTAGTGAATCCTTGCTATAGCCGAGCAATTCTAAACGAGGAGCTACGTCCCGGAGCCTTCTGGTGCAGATCTCTCTTTCTGTCGGTTGTTCTGTTTCGCTCGCGTCGATCTGGCTATCTAGGCTCTTTTTTACGTCGTTTACCTGAAATAAGGGGCTATGGTCAAACCAGCATTCGTTTTTCCCCCAGTGGATATTGAGCTCCCCCAAATTAAGCGTGATATGTGTTCCCATGTTTTGAGGCTACCACAAGGAGCCACGTTTTTACAAACTGCGTAGTCCGATTTGACAATCGGCAAGTCATCTTTTACTATGTTGTAGTATGAGTAACATCATTGCCAAGCAAATGAAGACTATGCGAGAGAAATCTGGCCTAACCCAGACCGAACTCGCAAAAGCCGCCGGCGTTTCCGTCGCGTATATAAGTCGTCTTGAGAGTGGAGGCTACCAGAGCCTCACTCTTGATGTGTGTCAAAAATTGGCTAAGGGGCTTGAGCTTTCGTTGAAGGACTTTTTGTCCGACATCGGCCTGCTTGAAGACGACAAGACCCCTAACACCAGTCTAATTCTTCAAAATGCCTTGCGTAGCGACGGTTTCGGCCTGACCGTTCCAGAAGTCAAGGATGTAATCCAGTATGTCGAGTTTATCCGTCATAAGCGCAAAAACTAAACAAGCTGATCCTCTCGATTTCTGGCTATACGACTTCTCCGACCTTTCATACAGCCATGCATTACGTCATAAGTCGTTCCATCTTCCGTACCCGCTGAAGCAGCTCTACTACTCCCAGCTCAAGCACTGGCAAGCCTATTTTCGAGAGGCTATAGACAATATCTTGATTGCTGATCCAACCCTGACGATCCCTATCAGCTTCAAGCCCTTTGAGCGTTACCTGAGCGGATTCAAGATCGAGTATTACGGTTTCGATAATACGACCCTTCCCGGAGTCCATGGCTGTCATGTTATCGAGGGAGACACGATCAAGATTTACTACGCCTCGAACTGTCCGCAGACCAGAAAACGTTTCTCGGTTGCTCACGAGTTCATCCACGTATACCAGCGCCTTGACCCGCACTTTCGGTCTTCCATGGAAGCGTTGCCGTCAGCCGAAGTGCGAGGGAAGCTGATCGAGCGTATCGCAGAAAATATCGCGTCGTACTACCTCGTCCCCGCGCCTCTGCTCGCGGATGCCTACAAGCGGGAAAAGGACATCCGTACCTTGGCCGATACGTTCTGCGTCTCGCCTAAAACGATGGAAATCTGCGTAGACCAGTACAGGCTGAAATGGTCATTCTCGGCAATCGACTGGGATAATCTACCCTTCTAAGTAGCCTATATGCACTACCATTCACTCAATAACAAATAAACCGCCTGCTGTAACAGGCGATCTAATGGGACGATTCCTTACGGAAGCATCACGCAAACGGATTATAGAGCGGCTACGCGCAAGCGGCAAGCCGTATACGATCCGAACAAGCTCCGTGTGGCTAAGCCCTACGGAGTTTTATGTTGTCCGAAAATGCCGACCAATTGGCAAAACGGTATCTTCTTGAAGAGCTCGGGATACCCGCAGAGGTAGTCAAAGACGCGGGTAAAAACCTGATCGGATTCTTTGAGACCCTATACAACATCGAACGCCGTATCAATAAACCACAGCCGACACTATGATTGATTCCGTCGTTCTCAAGATCAAGGACTTCATCCTCTATACGGACGAACGCTTTTCAAAGGCAAAGATGCAGGAGTTTCGCGGCAAGTTTGGGATTGTGGGGAGGCATTGGACGCGCTTTACTGACTATCCAACCAAAGCCAAGACTGAGGGTCGGTACTTCCCGCAGGTAAACATCATGTACGACCAAAGGCTTATCAAGGGCTCGTGCGGAAAGTTCACAGATGAGAAGCATCTACTCGTACAGGTATCCCTCCCCAAACTGATCTACGGCATCAGCCTCTTCGACATCGACTCTCGCTTTTTGCCCCTTATCGCCTCCAAGCTCAAGACTGCGTTGGCGGAAATCAAGATAGGAGTGTCAGAAGAGGCGGTTATGGACGCAATCGTTCAGCGCGTTGATTACTCAAAGATACTCAAGATTAGCCCAAGTTACGGGAGTACGGCGGCGATTATCCGTGCGCTATCGGAGCATGATCGCAAGCAGTCTTCCGATTTCAATAAGGTCAATTATCACCACGGAAAAGACGGGTTCTATCTCAAGTTCTTCAACTCGTCTCAAGGCTTTGTGATCTACGATAAGTTCGAGGAAATCTGCGCCAACGGGTCAACGCTGGTAGAGAGGGAGGTCAAGCAGCACTACGCGCAAGGCAAGTTCCAGCGGGGAGCACTGCGTATGGAGCTGTCGCTGCAATTGAAGCAGACGGTTGAGGCGACTCTACGAAAGTACTATCCGAACAAGAAGAAGGATTTTACGTTAGGCGAAGCGCTACGGACGGACATCTCCCAAGCCATGCTCTTGCGGACGTTCGAGCAGATTTACATTCAAGGGTATGGCGGGCTGGTCTATCTGGGCGGACTAAAGGACGCGGAGCTGTATAACGTCATAAAGACCAGCGTACGAGGGTTTGGTCAGCAGGGGGCTTTGTACCTATTGGCGCACCGTGTTCGTAAACTCGGGCTAAAGCGGGCGACCGATGAGTTGCGAGACGCGATAGGCAAGTCATCCGCAAATCGCTACCGCAAGCTGGTTGAAGCAGTCCTGTTCGACGCCAAGGCATCAAAGGACAAGATCAACGTTTTAGCCTACCTTCACCAGAAACTTAAAACCTTTACGCCAATCCTCCCAGAAGACCTTGACCTTATGCTCGGGGGCGTTGCTGAAACGAGCGTGACAATGTAAGCTATTATCAACTATGAATGAGCTGGATTTTTACCGGGTTGAGGAACTGGCAGAAAAACTCCGTGTAAACAAGATGACGATCTATCGCTGGATTAAGGCAAAAAAGCTGACTGCTTCCAAAATTGGTAAGGAATACCGCATTAGTCGCAAAACATTTAACGAATTCATTGAGGCTACCAAAAACTAAAATCCATCAACTCTATGCAATCACCTCTTACGCTGCAATGTCCTATTCGCGGCACGTTAAAGGCCAGGACAACCAGCAGGGATGGCTTAGGGCCGCTTGAGGAGTGTTATCGGGTTGAGGCTATTAAATACCTACTTAGGCTTGGATACCCAAGAGGCCATTTTAAGATTGAAGTGGTTGTAAAACAATTCGGTAATTCTGGCAGGAATAGCGTGAGAGCCGATTTTGCCGTTCTAGATGTTCCAGTTGATTCTATCCCTGCCGGTGATGTTGATACCTTGCTCGAACATGCGATCCTGCTATGTGAAGTAAAACGAGAAAACGCAAATCATGAATACGTAAAAAATACACAGGTAAAACCCTTGCTGGACTTTGCAAAACTTGATAGATGCATCGCTCTATATTGGGATAATGTTGACCAGAGGGTGTTCTGGCATGAGCGCTTTCAAGGAAAAAAACAAGTTAAAGAGGGGCCATTGGCCATTTTGCCGAGGTTCGGAGGAGCGATTTCCTTAAAGCCTCTCGCTTATCAAGATACCAAGGCCTCAGAGAACTTATTGTCCCTATTCGATAGAATTGAGAATCTGCTTCATAGTGGGTCGATCGATCCAGAGCAGCGTTTTGGTATTATTCTGCAGTTGATTCTCGCTAAACTTTTTGATGAGCACGGTCATCAGAGTAGCCCATCTTCAGAATTAAACATACAAGATTATGAATCTTTGGGCTACGATGGAGCCTCTGCGCTTAGGCAGTTTAACGATACTCTAGAAAAATCAGTTAGCTACTATCAGCGCCATTTGCCTCGGCCCGTCGAAACAAGGCTATCGAGCAAAGTAACAATCAAAATCTTTTTTGAAATCTGTAGGGTACTTGCGCCTATCAGGATTACGGCCTCAAAAAGAGAGGTGGTACAGTCTTTCTACATGAAGTTTGCGAAAGGTCTCTACAAATGGGATCTGGCTCAATATTTCACGCCTCCTACAGTCACGGATTTTATTGTAGACATCCTAAACCCGCAATTTAGTGAGCATATTAAAGACCCCGCATGCGGAAGTGCAGATTTTTTAACCGCCGCATTTCATAGGCGCCGAGATTCTGATCCTAATTACGCAAGCTGTATTTGGGGAGCAGACAACTCCAAAAACGCTGTACAGGTCGCGATACTTAATATGATGCTAAATGGTGATGGGAAATCGAACATAATTGAAGAAGATTCTCTTGCCGTTGTAGATGAAAAAGAAGATCAATATGAAATCGTTGTTTGCAACCCACCATTTGGTGTAAAAATCACCGAAAAAAATACGGCCACTCTAAGAAAATTCGACATGGGTCATGAGTGGGAGGAGCTTTCCGACGGAAAATTCAATAAAAAGGATGCACTATTAGATTCTCAGCAGACAGGCATCCTCTTTGCTGAGTTATGTGTAAAACAAGCTAAACCAGGTGGGAGAATAGCCATCATTCTGCCTAACGGTTATCTGGGTAATAGATCCCAGAGATACAGGCTCCTCAGAGACTGGCTGCTACGTCATTGTCGTCTTGTGGCCATATGCTCATTCCCAAGATTCACATTCAAAACTAGTGGAGCCGATGTAAGTGCAAGCGTTGTTTATTTTCAAAAAAGAGAAGTCGCCCTTGAGTCCATTCATGACGAAGGAGACTACGGTTTTGCTGTTGAAATGATTGAAAACGTAGGCTGGAATTTAGGCGACAAGAAGGCTGACCCTAGGTATCTACGCAACGCAGAAGACGGTAGCTATATTATTGACGATGAAGGAAATAAAAAGTTGGATTCTGATTTTGAATCAGCTTTACAGGGCTTACGCAGTAGCGAGGCTGCGCTAGAAAGCCCTTGGCTTGTTCAGGGACATGAAAAACCTGTTAAGCAGTGTGGCTGGAGCGTGCCTATTCTAGATGTCCTAACGGATAATGATCTCACACTTGACCCAAAACGATATTGTAAAAAATATAGGAATCTAAGAGACCAGATGCAGAACCGAAAGCATTTCAAGCTTGGGGACGTCGTTGATTTTATCGACGAAAATACTACTGCGGCTGGCGAAAAAAATAAGAAAAAAATTGATCGTATATACAATTACGTTGAGATACAAGATATTGGAGAAGGCTACTTTTCTTCAACAGAACTAAGAGGATGGGAGCTGCCTCAGCGTGCTAAGCACTTTGCTGAACCGGGAGACATTTTTATCGGATCTATATGGGGAAGCGTTACAAAATGGTGTATTGCTCCCAACGAATGTAGTGGACGGATAGTTTTTACAAACGGCTGTCACAGGATGAGATTAAAAAAAGGGAAAGAGCATCTCATTACGGACCTCTGCGCATTCTTATGCACAGAAGCCTACGCGGTTCAGATGCGAGCCATGGCCAGAGGGTCAGATGGTCTTGCGGAAATCACTATTCAAGATGCGCATCAAGTTCTTATTGCCGAGCTCTCAGATGAAGAGCGGAAGCAGTTGCAGCCTTATATCGACAGTTTGGCTTTTGGAGTACCAAATATTCCATCTAAGGTAAATTCAATGACGACGAACAAGGACTTGCATTACCCCATTCCTCCAAAGAGACCATCGCACGTCGTACTCGTATAGACGTAATCAATGTGTTTAATAAAGCCGTTACCTACGTCCGAGTATCAAGCCGTGAACAGCAGGAGCTGGGCAATTCACTTGGTGCCCAAAAACGGCTCCTGTGGGACTTTGCGCGCAATAATGGCTATAACGTGGTCAAAGAGTTTGAAGAGGCTGAAACGGCTAAGGAAGCAGGGCGCAAGGAGTTCAACAAGATGCTCGCCTACGTTCGCCAGCACGGTATCAAGTTTATTCTCGTCGAAAAGACGGATCGCCTGCATCGAAACTTCCGCGATTACGTGACTGTTGAAGAGCTCATCAAGGAATGTAACGTAACCGTTCACCTCGTCAAAGAAGGTCAGAGCATCGGCACGGACAGCAAGGCGTCGGATAAGCTCATGCACGGCCTGAAAACCGTCATGGCGAAGGGATTTATCGACAACCTCAAAGAAGAGGTAGACAAAGGCATCAAAGAGAAGCTGCGGCTCGGGGAGTATCCGCATCAAGCTCCCCTCGGATACCTAAACGCTAAAGACCCGATCACGAAAAAGTCGATCATCATTATCGACGAGAGAAATAAACAGCTCATACAAACGATTTTCAACGTGTATGCGACGGGGCAACATTCGCTAAAAAGCATCGTCCAATACGTTGAGGATTTGAAATTGGCCAAGGACATGCCCATTGGTCGCTGCGAGCTAAAGAAGTCCGTCATGTCTCGGATGCTTCACGATCCTTTTTACATCGGCAAGTTCATATGGCAGGGCAAACTCTACGACGGCAAGCATGCCCCGTTGGTTGATTTGGAGACGTGGCAAGCCGTACAGGACGTTCTAAGCGGCAAGAATCTGAACAAATGCAAGCGACATAACATCAAGCCCTTTGTTTATAAGGGTGTTTTCGCTTGTGGTGAATGTGACCGCACGATCACGGCTGAGATCAAGAAAGGGAAATACGTTTACTATCGTTGTACCAAGTTCGAGACAGCCTGTTCGCAGAAGCCGATCCGTGAAGAGGTTATCGACGTTGAAACGCGCACTTTGTTTGATAAAGTCCATTTGAGCGAGAACGGCCTTGCTTATGTCGTGACGGGCTTGAAACAGTCGTTAGAAGAGAAGCGGGCTACGCACGACAAAGACTACGACATGCTCGTTCGGGAGCACTCCATGCTCAAAAATAGGCTCGACAAGATGTACGAAGATAAACTCGATGGTCGAGTGAGCGATGAGTTCTACGATTCCAAGTATGCCGAGTATAAAACCCGTCTCGACGATCTTGCCGAACGCATCGCATTACACAACAAGGCAGACATCGGTTATTACGAGTTTGGCCGAAAGATTTTAGAACTCGCAAAAAACGCAGGAAAACTGTTTGAACAAGCGAAACCAGAAGAAAAACGCGAACTACTCCAATTTTTACTATCGAACTCCACGATCAAGGATTCTGTGCCTGATTTTACGCTGAAACAACCGTTTTTTTCGATAGCAAAACACTCGTCGGTTGACGAGTGTTCGGCGTGGCAGGGGCGGGGGGAATCGAACCCACGCTAACGGTTTTGGAGACCGTTGTACTACCATTATACGACGCCCCTATGGGTTTTTCGTGCCGGGCCATCGTACCCGGACGGGGCGGGGAAGGCAAGGCGTGCAGCCTTCCCCGTCGCTTTTTCGGCGTAATCTCTAAGAAATCGCATCCGTTTCGGCCAGCTCGAAGACGGCTACCGCCACCTGCCGCGCCCCACCGGTCCCGAACCGCGTTAGGAGGGCGCGGCCACTCGTTCCGGGCCGATTTTGAAGAGTTTGTATCGCTTGCCGACAGGCGTCTTCCAGTCGCTGTTGCGCTTCTGGCCGCGCGGTCAGCTGCTGGACGGCTGCCGTGATCCGTTTAAGCGCCTCCGCCTGTTCGCCCCAATACGAGAACGGTTGTCCCGGAAGGAGGTCCTTCCAGTCGAGACGCGCGTCGCAGAGGCCTTCGCGTTCCAGCAGATCCGCCTGCTGCCCCTGGCTGTCGTTCGCGGCGGGGAGCCAGGCGGTGGGAAGATCATGGCAGGCGCTGTCGTAGATGTTCCCAAGTCCGGGAGTCATGAAGGCATAGGCGCTCGTCCGCATGAGCGTTTCCATTTCCGCGCGGCGGTAGGGCTGTGCATCGGGATCGCCGAGCGCATCGACGACTGCCTGGCTGGTCGCGATCGTGATGGGGAGGTCCTTTGGAAGCACCTGTCTGAGGGCGCGGATCGTCTCGCGCGCATAATGCGCGGCATCCTGGATCGTCCAGAACGGGTTCTGTAGGCCGCCCAGGTTGATGAGGACGCGCTCCCGTGTCCGCGGTCCGCCCATGTTCGGTTCCACGATCGCGGGCACTAGGACGGTACGGGGGAACCGGTCGCGTTCGCGTTCGAGGCGCGCCTCGACGCCGATAAAGTTTTGCGCAATATACAGGTCGCAACCGCGTGCGGCCGGAGGGATCTCTTTCCAGAACCAAGTGATGGGATCGTAGACGCAGGCGACCAGGCCCGCCCGTTTAGCCTGTTCGGCGATGCGGAAGTCTAGGGCCGTTAAAAGGAGGTCATATCGTTCGCCGAGTTCCGTCATGAGCTGCGATTCTTCGGTTTCAGAAAATCCCGTCGAGTCGATGATCTCGTCGTAAGGGAGCGGTCGTTGGAGGTCGAGCGTGTGCCCGCTCCCCAGATAGCCGATCCAGGAAAACCGTTCGCGCAGGAAGGGGAAGAACGTGGCGATGGCGGCGCTCGGGCCGAACCCGAACGGCTCGGCGTTCAGGAGGAGGCGCTGGTTAGAGCGTTTCATATGAGCGTTGGCCGTAGAGGAGTTGGCCGAGCAGGGTGAGCCGTTCCGGGATCCGCACGCGGTTGGCCGCTATGGGGTCCGTAAATCGGGGCTTCTTGCTGGCGTGCATGAGCGCGTCGCGGACGTTGCTGCCGAGGCCGCTCCGGAAGGCGTCTTCTCGAGCCGTGACAGCCGACGGGTCATCTTCGCGCGCCGGACCCGCCGCGATCAGCGCGACCATCCGGATGTCGTCCGACCGGTTTTCGGTGTTCGCATGCGTCGTCCGGCTGTCCCACGAGACCAGGTCGCCGCCACGCAACGGCAAGGGCTGGGCCAAGTGCGCCAGGGTCGGCGCGATCTCGGCGGAGGGCAAGAGCTCCACGTATTCGCCCCGCTCCGGAGCGATCGAGGCATAGCCGGGAAACAAGGCCTTTGACCCAGGCACGCCGACGTACGTCCCACGCTCCACGGGGCAATCGCTTAACGCCAACACGCCTTGGATTGTCCGAAAATCGGGATGGATGAGCGGATTTTGGTCCACGTGCAACGGCAGGGCGCGCGACTCGACGTGTCCCGGCAGCTTCATCCCGAACCGGTCAAAGCTCGTCCACAGTTCCGCTCGTCCCCATAGTAAAACGTGGTGCACGTAGATGCGCACGGATTGCCGCAACTCTGCGAGCAACGCGTCATGATAGATCTCGAAGAACCCTCGGGTCAAGACGGGCACGCCGGCTGCATCCGTCGGGAGGTCGTTCCAGGTTTCCGGTCGCGTCAGGTCACAAGTGCCGTCGCTTAATTCAAGGACGAGCTCATGCAGCCGTTCGATCGCCGCGTTGCGAAGTCCTGAAGGGATCACCTGCCGTCCGACGACGATCCCATGGCGTTCCCAGGCGGCGATGAACCCCTCCTCGTCTTCGAGCGGATCGAAGGAACGGGCGTAGCCGTCGGCATCGGTGGGGTAGGGGGAGGGCATCCCAGAAGCGTGCGCGAGGGACGCGTACCGGTCTCGTGCCGCGGGGCGTGCGCAGGCGTCACGTAAGGCGATGATCAATTCGTGGAGCCAATGGTCACGGCGAGACGGATTTGTCTCAAGGTCGATCTGGTGGACGAGGGTGCGGACGCGTTCGGTGACAAGCATAAAAATGAGGGGTGAAGTGGAAGCGTTTCCCAACCATTCTATGGTACAGTTTCCCTATGAGCCAGTTCCATCTTTCCTTGCCGGGGAATGTGCAGGCGCTCCTCACGAGCGATCGCGACCTCCGTTTTGACGCGAAGGCGGAAGCGCTCCTCCACGCGTACTTGCCCGGAGCGCGCTTACGGGCCGAACCCTTTTCACCACCTGATTTGGTGGTCCGTCATGTCGAGTCCCTCGTGCCCGAGGCCGTTTGCGACGGCGACACGGTAACGATCCATGACGCCTGGAACGGCGAGATCGCCATGGATGGATTTTATGCAATCTACGGGCTTTTTCGGCGACTGCTCCTTGAGCGCCACGTGTTTTGCGTGCACGCCGCTTGCGTGGGGGATGGGGATTACGTGCTCCTTGCCGGGCCATCGGGAACCGGTAAAACCACCCTCACCCTTCGCCTCCTCCGGGACTTTGGCTGGCGCCTCTTCTCCGGCAACAAGACCGTCGTCACTTTCGATGCGGACGATTCCCTCATCGCCACCGCGGGCACCCAAACAACGACGATCCGCCTCGTTGATCGTGACCAGCACGGGCCCCTCATCGGCTCCGGGATCGCGTACGGAACGCGCTACGCCTTCTTTCTCGACCCGGCCTTCCAGGCCCGAGAAGCCTCCGTCCGCATCCGCGCGATCGTCCTCCCGCGGTTGAATGACGGCGTGGAGGAATGCGTCCGCCTCTCGCCGCTCAGCGCCCTCCATACCCTCTATCCGTCTTTCCTCGATGCGGTGAACGCCGATATCGTCTTGTGCGGCGGCCGGGCCATCCTGCCGGGCACGCCTCCATCGGGAACACAGGAGTGGCTTGCGTCCGCCCTGGCGCGCGTCACGCAACGGATTCCTGTCTACGCCATCGCCGGTTCGCCCGTCTTTGTGACGGAAACGATCGTGACCCTATGAAACTCCACAAAATCCTGTACGGCATCTGCGGGATCGGCCGCGGCCACGCCTCCCGCCAGCTCCCGATCGTCGAGCATTTCGCGCGTTCCAGCCGGATCGTGCTGTTCGCGTACGGCGAGAGCGAGCGGGTGTACCGCGAACGGTTCCGCGACGTCCCTTCGGTCCACGTCGTTCCCGTCGTCGTCCCCTTCTACGTGGGTACGCCCGACGGCCTGGATTTCCTCGCCACCGCCCGCCAGCCCCTCGCTCCCGACTTCTTCCGCGTGAACGCCGAAGCGATGGCGACGGCCCAGCGCCTCCTCGGGGTCCCGGACCTCGTGATCTCCGACTACGAGCCCGTGAGCGCCAGCTATGCCTATGCCAAGGGCGCACCCCTCGTCACCATCGACCAGCAGAGCAAGTATCTCTGCGGCGATTTCCCCGAACGCCTCATGGGACAGGGCTTCCGCGATGAGGTCGAGCGCCTCCGTCTCTTCTTCCCGCGTGCCGAAGCGCGCATCGCCTGCTCGTTCTTCCGCGTCGCCGAACGTGCCGATGCCCATGAGGGGGTGCTGCTTTGTCCACCCATCCTAAAAGAATCCATCATCCGGATGGTTCGGCGCCCTTCGGCGCGCCCGTCGGTTCTCCTGTACCTTTCCTCGCAACGTGAGTTCTCCCAGGATCTCGCCGCGCTCGTCCGCGTTTTGGCTCCCCATACCGACACCGATTTCCATCTCTTCTCACCCGATGGTCTCTGCCCGTCCCCGCTGCCGGAACAGATCCGTTTCTATGCCCACGGCGACCCGCGCTTCACGGACGTCCTCTCGACCTGCTACGGCCTCATCTCAACCGCCGGCCATACGCTCCTTTCCGAAGCGATGCATCTCGGGATCCCCGTCTACGCCCTGCCGTTGCCGCTCTACGAACAGGCCATGAACGCACACGTTATTGCGAAATACGGATTTGGCATCGCGCATCCGACGCTCGAAGCGGAGCCGTTGGCACGGTTCTTGCGCGGCCTGCCCCAATTCGCGGAGGCCATCGAACGCAACGAGGAAGGCGTCCTCCAACGCACTCCTGGCCAAGATCAGGTGATCGCGTTCTTGGCGCGCCGGTTCTTTCGTGCCTGACGAGCGATGCGACGAGTTAGACCCCGTACTCGTCCGCGCGCATCGGCTTTCCGTCTTTGGGGGCGCTCGTCGGCCAGGCCCCGGCGTTAACGTGTGAGAGGGGAGGCGTCGATTTCGATATTTCCGGCGTGGACCGTGTCTCCGTCGTCGCTTCGGGGCGTGGAGCCCGCTCTTCCCCGACCCCCGCCATCTCGGGATGGGCCTGCTGATAGGCCCTTATCGCCGCATACTGGATCTCTTTCGCCGTATCACGCGGCCACGCGTCTACGCTGACGTGCAGGACATGCGCCTCGTCTTTCCCGTCGAGAGCCGGCATCATTCCGTTTTCCGACACCTCGCGCCGGTACCGCTTTCGAACATAGTCATCTTTTGCGTTCCAAAAATAGTCTAGGGCGGTCTGGTGGAGCATCTGCTTGAATCCCGGAGCTTGTTCAAAGGTCGCGTACGCGCTCTCCACGAGCGCGTAGCGCTGCTTTGCCTCCGCTTCCTCCCGCGCCTGTTTCTGCTTCGTGTCGTAGGCTGCCATATGCTCCCGATGGCGGATGCCGAGAAGCTTGGCGTTGAGGGCCTCCATTCGCCCCTCCGTTGCGTTCCGTGCGGCCGCTTCCGCGGCCCGCTGTTCCTCGGAGGGCGGATAGAGCTGGTCGTAGAACTCCCGCACCTCTGCCGCGACCGTTGGGGGAAGCATGACCAGCAGCTCATTCCAGAACGCCTGAGCCGCAACCGGGTCCTCGATCCGCGTGATGTTTCCGCGCACCTTCCGCAGTCCGATCAGCCTCGCCGCCGCCAGCCGATGGTTCCCGTCCGACGAGAGGTAGATCGGCCCTCGTGGCCCGTGCAGTTCCATGACCGAAACGTTCCCGCGCTTGTCCTTGTCGCTGTAATAAAAGAGGGAAACCGTCTGTTCGACGTCCTGCACGAGCCCCTTCTTTAACGCCTCCCGTTCGCCTTCATCCGGCTCTTGTTCCAGCCGCCTTTTGCAAGCGCGCGTCAGCTCGGAGATCCGCCGCACGAGGTGCTTGGCGATCCAGGTCACCGACGATTCGTCCCCCTCACCTTCCTTGGCGCCATATTTCGGTTGCTTGTGAAACCGGTGCGACCAATCCTCCCCGTTGTAGCGCATGGCAACCCGTTGAGGCTCGAAAGCGCCCAGGCCTTCTTTCCAGGCGAACGCGGGGTCATCCGCGTGCACGGTGCGGAGGTCGTGCAGGGTGTCACGGATGCTGGCGTAGGTCTCTACCCCGCGCAGGCAGGGAAGGTCCTTCATCTCCTCGTGTTTCCGTTCGTAATCCGCATCGGTCCACAAGACGCGGTTCACGGCGAACGGCGCGCGTTCGCGCTGAGGGGCCTCGGCGGCGGGCGTGGCACGGACGGATTCCATGTGTCTTAAGATATCATGCACCCGAGGACAGGAAAACAAGAACCCCGCAGGCGGGTTCGCGCTGCGGGGAGGGGGAGAAGCCGGCGGGGGACGCGGAACGGCGTCTGGCTTCAGGAAGGGTCAGCTCTGCTTGGTCTTCGGCTCGCCGAGGTTGGCGAGGATCGTCGCCACCGCCGTGACGATGCAGGCGAACAGGCCCGCGAACGCGAGCGGGTCGCCGGGGCGCGGGTCTTTGGACACGGCCGCCAGGGCGATCAGCATCACGGTGCTGGCCGCCCCGCCCAGCAGCGACACCGAAACCACGCAGGTCCAGTAGGGCTGCTTGGCTCCGAACGTGTCGTGGACCGCGTACACGAGCCCGCACCAGAGGAGCAGGACCATCACCGGCACGAGGTGGTGGTGGTCCCGGCTCCCGACCAGGTCTCCGATCACGGTCAGGAGGCCGCCGATGATGGCCGAAAGGGTGACAACGAGCTTCTTCATGTGTGATCTCCGTGCGGGGGATTCCCGCTTAGGCAACCGGTTCGCGATGCCCCACGATCAATGGATCGCGGCGCCATATAAGGCGAAAAAACGCTTCTTTTCGCCTCGCATGGAAGGTCTGTCTAGAGTTAGAGTATACCAGAAAAACGGCGGATTGTCAACCTATTTCACCCATTTTTCCCTAATCATAGCCCTATTTCTCGCTCCCTACGCAATTGCTATCTTCTCGGTATGGATCCTGCCGCCATCCCTTCCGCCCTCGCCCGCTTTGGTCGCGTCCGCGAGCGCGAACTCCTCTCCCGGCACACGACGCTCCGCCTTGGCGGCCCAGCCCGCTGGTTCCTTGAGGTCGACCACGCGGATCAGGTCCCTGCCTTGCACGCATTCCTCACCGAGCGGGGCTTGCCTTGGACCGTTCTTGGCGGTGGTTCGAATATCGTGGCGGCGGACGAGGGGTACGAGGGCGTCGTCATTTGCCCGCGACATTCCAAATACGAAATACGTCCCGATGGCCTCGCCACGGCGGAAGCGGGGGTCATAACGGCGCTCTTCGCCCGCAAGGTCACCGAAGCCGGCTACACGGGTTGGGAATGGGGAATCGGCCTCCCGGGAACGATCGGTGGGGCGGTCGTCGGGAACGCCGGCTGTTTTGGCGGGGAGACTCGGGACGGCCTCGTTTGGGTCGAGGGCTGGTCCATGCAGGATGCGGCCGTGAAGCGGTACGAGGCCCAAGCGTGTGGTTTCGGCTATCGCGACAGCCGTTTCAAACGCGAGCCGTTTTTGGTCTTGCGAGCCGCCTGGCAACTCTCTCCGGCAACCGATCCGCTCGCGTCGCAGGCTCGCCTGAAGGACATCCTCGCCCAACGCAAGGCGCATCAGCCGCTCGGTTCCGCCAGCGCCGGTTGCCTCTTCAAGAATCTCGACGTCGATGAGCTGACGCGAGCTCGCATCGAAACGCGATTCGGTCCCATCCCTATGCAATCCGGCGCTCCGAACCGCATCCCTGCCGGCTGGCTGATCGAGCGCGCCGGCCTGAAGGGGTTCGCGTGCGGGCAGGCCCACGTGAGCGAACGCCATGCGAACTTTGCCGTCTGCCAAGCGGGGGCGACCTCCCGCGACCTCCGAACGCTTTCTGAAGAGGTCCGCGAACGGGTTGCTGCCCTCACCGGCCTTGCCCTAGAGCCCGAAGTCCGCTTCTTGGGCGGCCGCCCGTAACCGTGCTATCCTTCCCGCATATGCGCTCGCCCTTTCCGCCGCGCCGACGTTCGCCCTTCGCCCGTGGTCCCCGCGTGTCCGACGAGGACGTCCTCGACCAGCTCCGCCGTTCGCTCGAGGCGCTCCATCGCGCCAACCGCGCGCTTGAGCGCGTGAAGCAAATCTTAAGCGAATCCGCCCGCGTATGATGTCACCCGCCTTTGGCCGCCCACCCGCCCGCCGTCCCGAACGCCCTTCCGCGGAACCCATCTCGTTGGAAGCGCATCGGGAGGTCCTGCGCGAGGAGCTTGCCCGCAACCGCGCCTTACTGGAAGCGGTCCGTGCCCTGAGGACGGAGGTTCTCGATCCTCGTGATCCGCTCGCGTTACGCCTGGAGGCGCTTTGCGTGCAGGCGGAACGCGCCGCAGAAGAGGCGCTCCGGGCCTATGAGGCCTGCCGGTCCCAGATGGGCGAACGTCCCTAATGGACGATGGCCGTCCAGAGCAGGAACCCGACGACCGTATTCAGCCACGGGAACCAGGTGTAGATCCGGAACAGGCGCTCGTCTGATGGTGCGCGTGAAGCGAGCCAAAGCAGGAGGAGGTAGGCGGGCGTGGCGAGGGCGACGACCCAACGGAGGTCTGAAATGGTCCCCGCCAACATCCCCGCCGCCCCATACAGGACCCCGCACAAGAGCAGGGTTTTTTGGTTTCCGAGCCGCGTCGCCACCGTCGCCACCCCCGCCTCCCGATCCGCCGCGATATCCGGAACCGCGCTGAACGCGTGCATGGCGGCGCACCAGCTCCAGGCGGCGGCGATCAGGAGGGGATTTGGAAACCGTCCGTCCGCATTCGCCAACGCATGCCCCACCAATCCGGGAAACAGGTACAGCCCATTGAACGCGCTGTCCCAAAACGGCCGCGCCTTCGCCCGGAGGGGAGGGGCGGAATACTGCCAGCCCAAAACGAAGAGGCCGAACATTCCCACCGCCGCCTCGGCCGTTTGCATCCACGCGCGCGTCAGGGCGCCGATTCCGAGGACCGCGCCAATCGCAAGCAAGAGGATGAGGGGGAACGCGCGTCGCAAAGCGGTTCGCGCCTGGCGCGTGATCGCCTGCTCGTATCCTTGCTTCTTCGGGTTCAGCCGGTCCGTGGCCTCGTCATGGAGATCGTTGATGCCGTAGATGAACAGGTTCGCGGGGAAGGAAAAAAAGACCAATCCCAGGAAAAAAAGGACCCAGCCGGGCGGCGAGACGGCGCGCATGGACGTCGCCGCCGTCCAGCCCAACAAATACGGCCCAAGCAGGTAGATCCAGAAACGGGGGCGCGAGCGGGATAGGAGGGAAAGCATCGCCGGCAGTGTACCGGGTCCGAGGGGAGGGGAAAACAGCCGGTTTCCGCATTGCTGAAAAAAGCGCCAACTCCTGGCATTTTTCCGGCTCTCTGCTAGGATGGGCGTATGTGGACCATCGATGCGACGCAGCATATCCATGTCGAGCCGACCGTGCCCGAACGGGAGGTCCTGGAGCGAGCCACCTCGGTCGCACGGCAGTCTGCCGGAGAGGGAGGCGTTTTTCTCGACCTGCTCGCCGCCCCTGAGCTGACCTGCGCCTGTGGCCAGCCCGCCCCCTGGAAGACCTACCAGGTGATCCTCTACGCCCCCGCCAGCCAGCCGCGGCCCACCGCCTGATATGCCCACGGAAATGATCCTCTCGATGATCTCGGTCGCCCTCATCGTCGCCTGCGTGCTGATGGTGGTCGGGTTTATCGCGTGGCTGACGACGGTCCTCGACTAGCGCTATGTCACAGACCGCCAAGACCGTCGCCCGCCAGGCCTCCTTCCTCATGACGGCGTCGACGTTGCAGAAGCTGATCTCGTTCTTGGCGTTCACCTATGCCGCCTATCGGTTGGGGGCGGAAGGCGTCGGCACCTATTTCTACGTCCTCTCCCTCAGTTCGCTTGCCGGCGCGTGGACGGACCTCGGCTGCACGCCCGTCATCATCCGGGCCTTCTCCTCGTCCGAAGAGGAGGGGTGGCGGCTCGTCTTTGCGGCGATCCGCGCCAAGACGTTCCTGATCCCTCTCGCCGCCCTGGCGGCCCTTGCCTACGGCTGGCGATTTGGCGGGATCGGGGCAACGCTTCTGCCCTTTCTGGGGCTCGCCCTGCTCGTGATGGCCGAGGATGCCTTTTCGCTGTTGGGATACGGCATCCTGCGCGGCCGCCAGCGGCTGGATATCGAGTCGTTGGGGATGGTCCTCGGCCAGTTCCTTTCCGGCGGCTTGCTGGTGCTTGCCGTGTGGGCCGGATGGGGCGTGGGCGGGGCCTTGGGGGCGCTGGTGTGCGGGAGCGCCTGGCACGTCCTCTGGAGCGCCTGGTGGGTCCGCAAGATCGGGGGCATCCCATCCGGCTTGCCGAAATACCCTTGGAAGCGACTTTTCCAGTTCGCCTGGCCCTTCGCGCTTGCCGGGATTTTCGTGCGCGTCTACTCGTCGGTCGACTCGCTGTTGTTGAAATATTGGCACGGTGCGGCTGTCGTGGGGCAATATGCGGTCGCGTATAAGATGACGTACGCCCTCCAATTCCTGCCGCTCGCCTTTGTGGCGGCGCTCTATCCGGCCCTGAGCGCGGCATATGCGCGGAACGACGAGCCGGCCCTCGTCCATACCTCCCTCGGCTCGTGGCGGTTCCTGGCGTTGCTTGGGTTCCCGTTGGCGGCGGCCCTTTCCGGATTTGCGCCGCGCCTGCTTCCATGGGTGTATGGGGCCGAGTTCGCTACGGCGAGCCCGATCCTGGCCGTCTTGGCCTGGGTCCTTCCCCCTATTTTCCTGGATTTCCCGGTCGGTTCGTATTTGAACGCCACCCACCGCGCGAAGCAGAAGACCGCCGCCATGGGGATCGCCATGCTGGTAAATGCGGCGTGTAATGTGGCCATGGTCCCGACGCTCGGTGGGGTGGGGGCGGCTTGGTCGGCCCTGATCGGGTTCATCGTGCTGCTGCTCGTGGGCGGATGGTATGCGCGTTCCGTGTTTTTCTCGGCGACGGCCGTTTCCGTGGCGCTGCGGGGGTTGGCGTTGGGGATCGCCGTTTGGGGAGTGATCCGGACGGCCCTTGCCGGGCTCCCGCTCGCCGTCGCCCTTGGCCTTGCCCCGCTTGCGGCGCTTGCCGGAGCCGTCATCCTGCGGCTGGTCCGCCGTGACGACCTTGACGCCGCCCGCGGCTGGATCCGGCGTCGCACCAAACCCGTATGAGCGAGAAGCACGCCTTATACACCCTGGATTATCCGCCGGAACGGGGCGGCGTCGCGCGGTACCTGGGCGACCTGGTCGAGGCTTCCAAGGGCGGCATGGACGTGTTCGTCCCGGAGACGCATGCGTGTACCGGTCCGGGGCGGGTCGAGACCCTGAAGAGCTTCGCGACCGGTCCGTCCCCCTGGCGTCCGCTGGTGCGTTCATTGCGCCGCCTGCGGGCGCGCGGATACCGTTCGCTGCTCGTGAGCCACGTGTTGCCGGTGGGGACGGCGGCCCTGCTTGCGCGTTTGGCGGGCGGGCTTCCGTATGCCGTCCTGGTCCACGGGCTGGATCTGCGTTTGGCGGTGCGACGGCGGCATCGCCGCTGGTTGGCACGGCTGGTCTTGCGCCAAGCGGGCGCCGTGTTGACGAATTCCGAGGCGGTCGCGGCGGAGGTCCGTGCCCTTGATGCGTGCCTGCGGCCCACGGTCGTGACGCCCGGCGTGCAGCCGCGGGCGTTCCTTGGGCGGGTCGAAGCCCGCGCAGGTCTCGGCGTACCCGCCGATGCCTTCATCTGCCTCACGGTCGCGCGCCTCGTCCCGCGCAAGGGAATCGATACGATGATCAGGCGGCTGCCATCGCTTCCGGCGTCCGTGCGGTATGTCGTGATCGGTGATGGGGCGGACCGCGACCGGCTCAAGGGCCTTGCGCATGCCTCCGGCGTCGCCGATCGCGTGACGTTCCTCCATGGTGCCGACGACGCCGAGCGCGATCGTTGGTTGGCGGCGGCGGACCTCTTCGTCTTTTTGGCGCGCGAGGAACCGAGCGACCTCGAAGGGTTTGGGCTCGCGTGTCTCGAAGCCGCCATGGCGGGCTTGCCCGTTCTCGCGGGTCGCAGCGGCGGCGTTCCGGAAGCCGTGGTCGAGGGGGAGACGGGCCTGCTGGTTGAACCGACGGATGATATTTCCCTCAATGAAGCCTTTTTCAAGCTTTTCTTGGATTCGCAGCTCCGGGCACGCCTCGGTCGGCAAGGGCGCGAACGCGCCCTCCGCGCCTTCCGTTGGGCGGACCGTTGGGAGCGCGTCCACTCGGTCCTTTCCCGCCTATGACCCTCTCCCTCATCATCCCCGTCTACAACCATGCCGATGCCCTCGTGCGGACGCTTCAGGCGATCGCGCGCCAGACGCGCCCGCCTGATGAGGTGATCGTCGTCGATGACGGCTCCACGGACGCGCCCGAGGCCGCGGTGACCGCTGCCGGCGTGCGCCTGCTGGTCACGCGCTGGCTCGCGCTGGACACGAACCAAGGCGCTCCCGTCGCCCGCAACACGGGATTCGCCGCCTCCACGGGCCAGTCGGTCCTCTTTTTGGATGCCGATGCCGCGCTCCGTCCAGATGCGTTGGCCTTGCTCTCGGAGGCGCTCAACACCCATCCGGAAGCCGCCTTCGCGTACAGCGCCTTCCGTTTCGGCCGCAAGACGTTCGCGAGCCGCCCCTTCGCCGCCGAGGCGTTGGCGGAAGGGAATTTCATCCATACGAGCGCCCTCATCCGTCGTGACGCGTTCCCCGGATTCGATCCGTCGCTCCGCAGGTTCCAGGATTGGGACCTGTGGATCCGTATCGCCCAGGCGGGAGGTGCGGGCGTTTTCGTTCCGGAAGCGCTGCTCGCCATCGAGGAACGGAAGACGGGAGGGATGAGCCGCTGGATCCCCGCGTTCGCGTATCGCTTGCCCTGGCGCTCGCTCGGATGGACGCCCATGGCCGTGGAACGGTACCGGACCGCCGAACGGGTCATCCGGACCAAGCACGCGGCTTGGTTCGCCGAGATGGGGAAGCGCTCCCTTGCGCAGGCCCCGACGGTCTCGACTGCCCGTTGGTTCGGGATGGGGGTCTTTCTCGCGCTCGGGTCCGCCCTTGCCATCGGCACGCCTGCCAACGGGTTCGCGGCCTGCCTGTTCGCGGCCGCCGTGCTTGCGCTCGCCGCGTGGCGCCCGCCCTTCGCGTTGGCCGTCCTGGCGTTCGAATTGGTCGTGGGCTCGAAAGGCGGGTGGGTGAAACTCGGTTCGGATGCCGTGAATGATGGCGGGATCGGCATCCGCATCCTTCTCTTCACGGCGTTTTTCGTGGGGTGGGGCATTTCGCTGTTCCGGACGAAATCCTGGGGTTCCGTGCCGGCCCTGGGGCGCGCGCGTTGGGTGTATCCGTATGCGGCCCTGGCCGCGGTCGTCGGTTGGGGCGCGGTGCGCGGGGGTTCGCTGGGGAACGCTTCGGCGTTTCTCGTTGCCGATGCGAACGCGTGGGGGTTCCTGGCCCTCCTTGTGCCGGCCGCCGTGCTCGCGCGCCAAGACTCCGGATCCCTTTGGCGGGAACTGCGTCCGGCGCTGCGAGCCGGCTTGGGGGCGCTGACGGTCCTCACCCTGATTCTCTTCATCCTGTTTAGCCGGGCCATCCCGTTCCCGGCCGATGCCCTGGAGGCGGTCTACCGCTGGGTCCGCCAATCCGGCCTCGGCGAGATCACGAAGACGGCGTATCGCGTCTCACGCATTTTCTTGCAGTCGCAGTTCTTCCTGCTGCCCGCGTGGCTTTGGCTCCTGATCCAGGGCGCGGTGGATCGTCGTCCGCTCTCATGGCGCGCGTGGGTCGCCTGGATCGTGGTGGGGGCCGCGATCCTTGCCTCGTTCTCGCGGAGCTTTTGGCTGGCGCTCGCGGTCGCGGCGGGGACGGTCGTGGCAGCCATCCTCTGGGAAACGCGAAAAGCCCTTGATTTATGGATCTTCCGACGGGTATTTGGTCGTCCGCTGATCGCCCTTGTGGGGTCCTTGGCGCTGCTGTTTTCCATCGCCTCCTTCGCGGTGACCGGCGTCATCGGGGGGCGCTTTTTGACGACAGAGCCCGCCGCCGCGAGCCGCTGGTCCTTGTTGCCTATCATGTGGTCGGGGATCCGTGCGCATCCGCTTCTCGGTTCGGGGTTCGGGGCGACGCTCACATATCCCACGAGCGACCCGCGCCTCGTGGAGCAAGGGAAGGGCTTGTATACGACCTTCGCGTTTGAGTGGGGATGGCTGGACCTGTGGTACAAGTTGGGCGTCATGGGGGTGATCGTTCCCGTGCTCGTGCTTGGCTCGCTCGTGGTGCGGGCACGCGCGCTCGATCTTGCCGCTCGCCTGTTCGTTTGGGGGAGCGCCCTGCTGCTCGCCGTCACGCACGTCTTCACGCCATACCTCAACCATCCGCTCGGCATTGGGCTCCTAATCTTCCTGGAGGTCTTTTTGCAGAACGAAAAACGCCTCGGGCGAGGCGCCGAGGCGGGGGTCAGTGGACCAGCGTGACCGGGTCCTTGAGGTGAAACCAGGGACGGGCGCGGGCTTCGCCGAGCGCGAAGGGGGCGAGCATCGAGTGCAGGACCAGCTCGCGCTTCCGCTGCTGTCGCGCTTCGAGGAGCGTGCGCCGCGTTCCTTCGAGGAACCATCCTGCCGTCAGCCGGTCCATCGTCAGGCCAGATTCGCGTGCCAGCCGCTCGAGCAGCCGGACGGCCCGTTCCGCGAAGCGGCGCGATGTCCGTACGCCCTTCACGTTCGGTCCCGCCTGGAAGAATCCGTATCGCGCGTGCGCGAGGGTCGAGCGGGCGATGGCGAGCAGGCTGAGCCGCTCCGTGGATGCCGAGGGGCGCGCGCTTGCCCGCAGTGCCCGGGCCATCTCGAGGGCTTTGCGGGCCAGGCGCAGGCTGAACTGGTACCCGCCGCCGAGGCGTCGCCAGACGTCCGGTTCCCACACGCAGGCGAACATCGCCGACCAGCCGGGGCGGTCGTAGCAGGCGTTGAGGAGGGTGAGCGCGATCGCGTCGCGGACCTTGGCCGGGGCCTGGGCGGCCGCCTGGCGGCATTCGCGCACGAGCGCGGTCAGGTGCCGGATCCGTTGCGGGAGCGACCTCGGCTTGCAGGCGAGCATTCGTGACACCGCGTCCGTCAGGGTGCGCAGGCCGCCGTGCGGATCGCTCTCCCAGTCGCGCTCGATCGCGCGCGCGAGGTCTTGCCGGAGTCGTTCGCTGGGGCTGAGAGGCGTCGTGGTCTGTTCCATCCTGTTCGCTCCTGTGCGTGGCCGATGGTAGCGTAAAGCCGGGCGTTTGTCAATCCAAAAACCCTCGTCCAGGAACGGGTCCCAGACGAGGGTGGCCTGTATCAGGAAATTTTCTGCCCGTGGAAATAGGCGGCACCCGTCATGGTTTTGCCGCCCTCCGGACGCACGGAGACGAGCTCGAGGGCCGTCCCGTCGGCGCAGGAAAGCAGGAGCGCGTCCCTTTCGAGCCAAAGCGTCCCTGGCGAGGGGGTGGAGGCGGCGCTTGCGACGACGCGGCTCACGAGCACCTTCAGCCGTTTCTCGATGTGCGGCAGGAAGGCGGTCGGCCAGGGCGAGTAGGCCCGCACGCGCCGCTCCAGCTCGACGGCCGTGTGTGTCGTCGGATCCAGCCGCGCATCTTCTTTCTTGATGAGCTTGCAGAACGTGGCTTGCTCATGCGGCTGCTCCGTTGCCGCGCGCGTCCCGTCGAGGTATCCGGCCAAGACCTCGGCGAAGGTTTCGGCGCCAAGGTGGGCGAGCCGATCGGAAAGCGTTTCGGTCGTGTCGTCCGGCCGGATGGGCGTGTTGAAGCGCGCAAGCATCGCCCCATGGTCCATCGCCGCATCCATCAGCATCACGGTGACGCCCGTTTCCGGATCGCCGTTCTTGATGGCTTCGGCGATGGGGGATGCGCCACGATAGGCCGGCAGGAGCGAGCCATGCAGGTTGACGAACCGGTTCGGGGCCAGGTCGAGGAGGGCTTGCGGCAGGATCTGCCCGTAGCTGGCGACGACCGCCGCATCGAAAGGTTCGGCGCGGAGGGCTTCGAGCGCTTCCGGCGATTTGATCTTTTCAGGTTGAAAAACAGGGAGGCCGAGCTCCAAGGCCGCGACCTTCACTTCCGGTGGCGTCAATTCTTGGTGCCGCCCGACGGGCCGATCCGGTTGCGTCACGACCCGCACGATCGAAAAACGCGGATCAGCGGCCAGCCGGCGGAGCAGGGGGACGGCGAAGGAGGACGTCCCAAAAAACACGAGGCGGGCGGGCATGGGGGTCAGATCTGTTTCGCGGCCGCGGCGGCGGGCTGCTCCATCTTGTCGATGAACAGGATGCCGTCGAGGTGGTCGATCTCGTGCTGCACGACGATCGCCGAGAAGTTGCGGAGGTCGAGCTCGATGCGGCGGCCGTGGCGGTTCAGGGCCTCGACGGTGATCCGCTTGTGCCGCTCGACCATCCCGTAGACGCCGGGCACGCTGAGGCAGCCCTCCTCGCTCTCGATGCGCGCTTCCGAGGCCTTCGTGATCACGGGGTTGATGAGGCAGATCGCCTCGCCGTCAAGGACGCACACGACCGCACGGATGTTGCGGCCCACCTGGGGCGAGGCGATGCCGATGCCGTCCTTCACATGCATGGTCTCGGTCAGCTGGTCGAGGTACGCCTGAAAGGCCGGAGTGGTGACTTCGGCGGGATCGATCTCTTGGGAGCGGACGCGGAGGCTCGCGGCCGGGTGCGTGACGATCGAGAAGAGTTCCATAACTGGCCTAGCTTAGCGCAAAAACGCCACGGCGTCAAGGTCGATCTTCGCGTGCCGGGCCCACGGGCGGAGGCGCGCGAGGAGCGCCTGTTCGCTGGTTTCGGGACGGAAGAGGAGGTGCGCCACCCAGCGGGCGCGGGTCCGGACCCGGCCTTCCGCCAAGAAGGGGCCGCGGAGCTCGAGGAAGGCCGGGTCGGCGGCGCAGGCCGCCTGGAGCTCGTTGCATGTTCGCGCTGCGCCCTCTTCCGACCCTTCCAGCAGGATTTTGGCCAACCGGACGCTCGGCGGATAGCGGAAGGCGGCGCGTGCGGTCCGTTCGGCGAGGTTAAGCGTGCGGACCCCGTCGGCCGTGAGCCAGGTGAGCCACCGGTCGGTGTCCCCATCATGGACCTGGAGGATCAGCTCGCCCTCCGCCTCGGCCACCCGGCTTGCGAGGCTGCGATATGTGCGGCAGAGGCGCTCGGTGCGGCGAATGTCCTCCGCGAACCCGCCCAGCAGGTGCGGTTCGGTCACGAGCACGAGCGCGCGGTGGGGAAAGGGGAGGTCGAGGGCGAGGGGGGAGCCGTCGCGCCAGGCGCAGGGAGGATAGCCGTGTTTCGCCCATTCGCGTTTCAAGAGGTCGAGCCCGGGCGGGGAGCCGGAAAAATCAAACCCGTCACAGCGCGGGCAGGTTTCCGGAAGGAACTGGGTGAGGTGGCAGAGGTCGCACCAGCCGCTCGTCTCCTGCCGGCGCAAGGCCGTCCCGCAACGCGTGCAGGCCACGACGAACCCGCAGGTCCGGCACTGGCAGCGCGCGCGCAACCCGCGGATGGGGTGGATTACGACGATGGGCCGTTCCTCCGTGTTTTCGAGGAGCGTTTCAAGGGTGTCGATGTTCAATCCTGGGACGCCGCTGCGCCCGTGGGCGTGGCGGATGCTCAGCCGCGGGTGGATGGGGATCGTCGCCGCCCCCTGGTCGACATGGATCGGCGGGGTGCGTCCGATGGCCGTGAGCGCGAGCCCCTTGCGCTGGTGCAGCCACGCCGCGACAAGCCGCGCGTCGAACCGGGGCGAACTCTCGTCCTGCTTGTGCTCGTCCTGTTCGGGCTCGAGGAGGATGAGCTTCTCGGCAAAGAGCCCCAACCAGCAACCGACGCGGGTCGTGACGAGCGTCTGGGTCGTCCCTTCGAGGAACGAGCGCCAGGTGCCGGTCGCGACCGTCTTCGGGTCGTCGCTGAGGAGCGTTGGGCAATCAAGGGCGGCGGCCAGCCGTTCCGCCTGTTGGGCGAACGGGGCGACGATGAGGGTGCGTCCGCGTTCGGCGAGATGGTCCTTGACCAGGCCTTCCGGGTTCGCGACCCACTGCGTTTCGAGGCCCCCGGCCTGGGGCCGTTCGGCCGCGTGCGTTTTCCATGGTTCCAGCTTCTTCGGAAGGAGGCGCAGCCACGCTTTGGCGATGCTGGCGGTCGACTGGAACGTGCGTGCGGCCAGCCATTCGACCAGGTCGACCCAATCCTGCCCGAAGCGCGTCAGGGGAGCGTTCGAGGCGATCGGTTTTGCTTTCGCGGCAAATGGTGACGTTTCCAAGACGTGCAAAATCACCCCTTCCACCGTTTGGGCGCGGAGGGGGATGCGGACCAGGTCACCGGGGAGCCAGCGCGTGCCGTCTGGCAAGACGTAATCGAACGCGTCGATCCCTACCGGCGTCCGGCACAGGGGGACGATGCGCGCGAAGCGGGGCATGGGACCGGGTTAGGCGATATGGAACAGGGCGGTGAGGTAGCCGACGCCGAACGGCGCCTCGTAACAGAGCTCTTCCGTGCGCGTGTTCAGTTCTTTCAGCGCACCGAGGAGGATCGCGACCGGGCGTTCGCCACATGGGCGGCGTTCGGCGGCAAGAGGGGCTTGCGCGAGAAGCGAGAGGTCTTTTGCGGCAACCGCCGCCCGCAGGTGGTCATCGTAGGCCTGGGTTTCGGGGGAGATCTGGTTCTTGTCGCCCGGCTTGCCATGGTGGCAGAGGTCGGCGGAGGCTAGGATGGCGATGCGCGCATCCTCGCCCTGGAGCGTGCGGTAAAGCGCCTCTCCGAACTGGGCGTGCGTTTCAAGGGGGAGATCGCTCGGGGCGAGCGGCAAAAGGGTCCAGGCGGGCAGGTGCTTGGTCAGGTAGAGGAGGGGGACCGTGAACCCATAGTCCAGCGCCTCGCCGCTGCGGAGGGTGAACGGGATCTGCTCCTCACGCATGGCGCGGTGCACCCGGTCGAGCAGGAGGTAGTTGACGCGCGCAGGCACGGTCGTCTCGTGGTCGCCGAAATCCTGCATGTGGGCCGTGAACTGGGGCGACATGTTGGCGCTGAAGGCGTCAGGGTAGCGGGGGGCGTGCGGCGAGATCACGACGATCGTGTCCGGCTTGGCGAGGGCGAGGCGCTCCTCGACCTGTTTCAGGGCCTCGACGGTGCGTTTCACCTGGTCATACGCATCCTTGCCGACGCTGGGGACCAAGAACGGGGCATGCGGGACGATGGCGGAGAAGACGATCATAGGGAAGGGGAGGACGTAGGGGTGGGAACGGCTTCCGGACTGAGCGGCGTCACGTCGCTCGCGAGGGACGTGGGATGCCAAGCCGGTTCGAGGGGTTCGCCTTCAGGGTAATCCGCCAGCAGGGCTTCGGGAAGGGTCAGGACATTCTTCCAGGCGTACCCCAAGGAAACGAAGACTTCCTCGTTCGGGATGGCGCGCCGCTGTCCCTGGTCGATCGCATAGACCGCCGGGTGCGTTGCGCTGCGAACCAGCTCGCCGTCGCGCAGGCGATACGGCTCGCCAACGGGGTAGCTTTGGGCTTCCGCTGCGCTCAAGGTCTTCGCGGGGCGGCCACGGAAATAGAGCTTGAGGAGGGCCGGATGGGGAATCGGGTGGCGGACGCCATCTTCGATATACCAATAGGCGCCTTTCTTGTCTTTTGCGAGCAGTCCGGTGGGATAGCGGCTCTGTTCGCTGAGGTCCGGACCATCGGTGTAGCTGGCCAGGTCTTCCGGTGCCGCGGGCATGACCTCATCTTCTTGGAAGCCGAGCGTCCGGAAGGCCTTTGCCGAAACGATCAGCCGTTTTTGCTCGCCGCTCAACAGGTAGCGGGCGCCAGTCGGCAATTCGACAAGGCTGAAGTTGGGGAACCGCAACGGTTCGCCTTCGGGGTAGGCGGCGAGGTCGGATGCGCTGAGGGAGGCAACCTTGTCGGTTCCGTTCGCGAGACTGAGGAAGACGGCGGGTGAGAGCGGCCGCCGCTCGCCGCGCCGGATCAGGTAACGCTGTTGGGGATGTTCCTTGCTGGCGACGAGCGTCCCGTCTGGCAGGGCCCGCGAAAACCAGCGTCGCCAGATCTGCCACAGCAGCAGGTTCCCATGGATGTGCGGCGTATACGTATAAAGCATGGCCGTTGCCTGGTTTATGGGCGTGACGGGTACGCGATCGATGAGGCTCGTCCGGCCGGGCGCATGTCCGCTCACGGTCGTCCCGCGGCTGAGAAGCTGGAAGAGGTAGCGTTCGCGGTGCTGTTTCGCGGCATATTCCACCTGGTTTGCGAACCCCTTGTAGGCCTGGATCGCGGGATCATCCATGGCGCAGCTGTCGCACACGCCAAAGCCCATCGCCCAGTCAAGCTGCCGTTGCGTCGGGGAGGCGTCTTCAATGAGGCTCTGCTCCTTCTGCATCAGGGCGAGCAGGTATTTTGGATTCAGCCGGTATGATCCGGCCACGCGCCACACGATGTCGGCGGGCCGTTTCTCGATGCCGTCGATGTCGGTGAGCGTCCTGGTCGCGAGCGCGCTCCGCTTGGCGGCGAGAAAACGCTGGATATCCTCCGCGTCCCAATCGCCGAGGTCGAATAGGTCGCTGTCGTCAAGCACGAGGTTCGGATTGAAGCCGGCGGGTGTCGGGGGTGCCGAGAGCGCCTCTTGCGCGCGCACGAAGGATGCGCCCGAGGGGCTCACCAGGCAGGCGATCAGCATCGCGGCGAGAACGCGTTTCATGCCTGCCAGCCTAGCATGGTGACAACCGGATGGAAACTTGCGATGCTATGCGCTGAATGAGTGGAAACGGCTCCCGGCTCGCCGTGAAGATAGCTATTTTTTCCCTCACCTAAGCTCCCGATCATGCATTGGCCTCCTCTTCCGGCCGTGTCCGCATCACGTTGGCGATCCCTGCTTCCGCTTGGGGTCGGTTTTGCGGTCGCCGTGGTCCTGTACGGGGCCTTGGCTTTTCAGGGAGCCTTGCCGTTCATGTCCCCCGACGAGACGGCGACCTTCGCGACGGCGGATTCCTTCGTGGAGACGGGGAAGTTGACGCTCACCGAATCCCGTGCCACGGAGTTCCCTTGGCTGCACCCGCGCAGCTTCGTCGCGCAGCAGGGAATCCTGTTGCCGGTGAGTTTTCCGTTGTGGCCGTTCGTGTTGGGGACCTTTGCGTTCCTGGGCCAAGGGGCGATCGTTTGGATCCCTGTCCTTCTTGCGGCCTCCATCGTCATGGCGTTGATGCGTGTCCTGCGACGGGCGTGCGCCTTCTCCGTGTTCGAAGCGCTTGCCGCGTCCCTGTCGATCGCCGCCCTCCCGACGATGGTCTTGTATGGAAACCGCAGCCTCTTCGGGCTTGTCCCGCAACTCGCGGCGGTCGTGTGGGCGATTTGGGCGACGCTGCGTATTCGCGGGTGGGGAGGGGCGTTCGCTGCGGGGGCCGTGACCGCCGTCGCCGTGGGGATCCGCCCCATCGAAGGGGTTTGGATCGTTCCCGGATTGTTGGCCGTGTTCGTTTGGGCTCGCGAACGGTTTGGGGTCCCTTTTCGCCGGGGGATGTTCGCTTGGTCGATCGGGTTTCTCCTCGTGGCGGGCGCGGTCGCCGGCCTGCATGCGTGGGTCTATGGTTCCCCCTTCGCCATCGGCTATTTCTTGCGTGACCTGCCGGCCGTGCCGAACCCATCCGTTGTCGCGGCGCCGATTCCCGTCGCCCATTGGCGCGCCTTCTTTCCGTACGGCTTTTCCTGGCGGCAGGCGTGGGAAAATCTGCAAGGGATGTGGTCGCTTGGCTGGTGGCCGTGGATGGTCGCCTGGATCGGAGCCGCACTCGGTTGGCTTTGGAAGGGCCGTCCGAACGCCTCTCGGGCGGAGCGAGGCGCCTTCGCCGGTCTCTGCCTCCTGACGCTTTGGCTGGGCGTCTATTATGGCCAAGGTCGCTACGCCGACCATATCGGCGGCGAGCCGTTCCATTTGGGAAGCTCGTTATTCCGCTATCTGACGCCCGCCTTCGTCGCTTGGACGGCTTGGCTGTTTTGGCTGGTACATGCGCAGACGGCCGGACGCGCTCGTCGGATCGCGTTCGCCGTGCTGGCGGTTGGGCATCTCGTCGGTGGGGCAGTATGGGCATATACGGATGCGGTTGACGGCATCCTTCAGAATCGCCGCGAGCGCGAAGCGTATGCGCGGGTCCGTGAGGTCGTCGAGCGTGAAAGCCTTCCCTCGACGGTCTGGCTTTCGGACCGTTCGGACAAGATCGTCTTCCCGACGCGGGCGGCCGCTTCTCCCATGCCTCCCGTCGAGGAGATCCGTCGCTTCCTCAAGGCGGGGACCGGTCCCGTCTGGATCTATCGCCGTCCGCCCAGCCAGAGTGAGCG
>CAZIMD010000005.1:26917-33726 GCA_964540365.1 uncultured Gammaproteobacteria bacterium | reverse complement strand
AATGGCTGCGGCCGCATCGGTCGCCACTCGCTAAAGCTGCTTCGGGAAGTCGCGGATGCGCGGGTGGTCGCGATCAATGACCTTACGGATGCGGCGACGCTCGCGCACCTTGTCCGTCACGATACCGTGTACCGTGCGTACCATCGCCCGGTCGCTTCAGAAGAGGGCGTCCTGCTCATCGACGGGTATCGGATCCCGATATTTGCCGAAAAGGACCCCGCCAAGCTGCCTTGGGGCGATTTGAAGGTCGACGTCGTCCTCGAATGCACGGGCCGTTTCACCGATCGCGCGGGAGCGGAAGGGCATTTGAAGGCGGGGGCGAAGCGGGTCGTCTTGTCGGCTCCCGCGAAAGGGGACGAGATTCCAACCTTCGTCATCGGGGTCAATGACGCCGCGTTGACGGGCAAGGAACGCATCGTGAGCAACGCCAGCTGCACGACGAATTGCCTGGCGCCGCTCATGGCGGTGATGCAGGCGGCGTTCGGCATCCAGAAATCCCTCATGACGACCGTGCACTCGTACACGGCTTCCCAGGTACTGCAGGACGGCCCTGCGAAAGACGTGCGCGACGCCCGCGCCGCGGCCGAGAACATCGTCCCGACGACGACGGGGGCCGCGCGTGCCGTGGGCTTGGTTTTGCCGAGCGTGCAGGGGCGGTTTGATGGGCTTTCGGTGCGCGTCCCGACGCCGGTGGTCTCGCTTTCGGACTGCACGATGCTGCTGAGCCGCCCCGTCACGGTCGAAGAAGTCAACCAGGCGTTCAAGGATGCGGCGGCAAGCGAGGCGTGGAAAGGGCTCTTGGAGGTCTCCAACGAGCCGCTCGTCTCCTCGGATTTCATTGGGAATCCCGCCTCTTGCATCATCGACCTGGGGTTGACGCGGGTCGTCGGCGGCGATCTGGTGAAGGTGGTCGGTTGGTACGATAACGAATGGGGGTATAGCCATCGCTTCGTCGAGCTGGCGTTGATGGTGGGGAAGCGGATCGCCTGAGTATGCCCGTACGGCCCCTCCCAGATGACCTTCGCGCTTGGCGCGGGAAACGCGTCTTGCTTCGCGTCGATTGGAATATCCCGTTGGAAGCGGCGCATGATCCCGAGAGCGAGCTCAAGATCACGCGGGTGCTGCCGACCATCCACCGGTTGCAACACGCCGGAGCGATCGTGCTGTGCCTGACGCATCTCGGTCGTCCGACGTCCGCGAAAGATGGGGCGTGCTCCACGAAAAGGTTGCTCCCATTCCTCTTGCGCCATCGGTTGAAGGTGGAATGGAAAGGGGAAGACGTTATGCGCGCGAAAGAGCGGGAGGAGCTTCTCCAGGCGGCGAATGTCGCCCGTCCGGGCACCGTCTTCTTGCTCGAGAATACCCGTTTTTACCCCGGGGAGGAAAAGAACGCGGCCGCATGTTCCAAGGCTTTCGCGAGCCTCGGCGAGGTCTTCGTGAACGATGCCTTCGGGGCGTGCCACCGCGCGCATGCGAGCATCGTCGGGATCGCGACGCGGCTCCCAGCCTATGCGGGCATGAACGTCGTTGAGGAGGTCGAGCGATTGCAGGTTTTTCGCAGCGCCAAGCGCTCCCATGCCATCGGGTTTTTTGGGGGAAAGAAAATTTCGAGCAAGCTGCCGACGCTTGAGGTGCTGCAAAAGAACGTTGAGGCGCTATACCTTGGGGGCGCGATGGCGGTCGCCTGTGAGGCGGCCCGCGGCAAGAAGGTGGGCATGTCGTATGTCGAGCCGGGGCAGGCAAAGGCCGCACGGGCGCTCCTCAGGCGCAAGAACGTTCACTTGCCCATCGATTATGTAGTCGTGAAGCGGATTGAAGAGGGGGCCAAGACCCGCATCACCGATATCGACGGCATCACCGCGGACGAGGTCGTGGTAGACGTCGGGCCACGGACGCTGGTTTGCTGGGCGGATGCGATCCGCAAGGCGACGCACATCGTGTGGAATGGGCCCATGGGGATCACCGAGATTGACGCGTTCGCCGCCGGGTCGCGCGGCTTGGCGCGGTATCTCGGGTTCCTGCCCCACAAGGCCGAGGTGGTCGCGGGGGGTGGGGATACGTTGCCGGTCCTTGCGGCCGCAGGTGTCATGGATCGGCTCCGCTTCGTTTCAACAGGAGGCGGAGCGATGCTAGACTTCTTGGAGCAAGGCGAATCCTTGCCGGGGTTGCGTCCTCTCCTGGCGAAAAAATCTTAATATTTCTGCAAACTATGGCCATTTCTTATAAGGAACAGCCGGTGCTGTTGGCTCTTGGGGGGATCCTCTTGGTCGTCCTGACCGTGTTCGTGGGCGTGAAGACCTGGAACGCGGTGGTCGAGCACAAGTACATCGGCAAGCCGGCGACGGTTCGTGACACCATCACGATCCAGGGCGAAGGGAAAGTCACGTCCAAGCCGACGCTCGCCTTGGTCCAATTCGGTGTCGTGACGCAATCGCCGACCCCCGCACAGGCGCAGGCCGCGAACACGGCGAAGATGAATACCGTGACGCAGGCCTTGAAAGATCTGGGCATCAAAGAAGACGACCTTGAGACCTCCGGGTACGCCCTCAATCCAAACTACGACTACAGCAAGTCGCCAATGGTGATCCAGGGCTACATCCTTACGCAGAACCTTTCGGTGAAGGTCCGTGACTTCGACAAGGTCGGGACGGTCCTCGAGCGCGGCGTCGCGTTAGGCATCAACCAAGTGAACACGGTGCAATTCACCATCGATGAGCCTGCGCAGTTGCGCGAAGAGGCCCGCATGAAAGCGTTGGAGGACGCGAAGAAGCGCGCGGATGCGCTGGCCCGCGCACTCGGCGTCGATATCGTGCGCGTCGTCTCGTTCTCGGAAAACGGTTGGACCGATCCGGGTCCGACGCCCATGTACTACGCGCGTGAAGCGGCAGTCTCCGCGATGGCACCGGCCCCGTCGATCCAATCTGGGACGCAAGACGTGCAGACCACGGTCTCTGTCACCTACGAGATCCGGTAAGCGGCAAGACGCTCGCCTCGATGGCGGGCGTTTTTCGTATCGGCGATATGGTATACTGGGGGCGGCTATGTTCTTTTCGCTCTTTTCCCGTCCGACCATCGCCTCCGTGCGCGCGCGTGAGGTGCTCGATTCGCGTGGCAATCCCACCGTCGCGTGCCGCGTCACCCTGCATTCCGGGGTAACCGCGGAAGCGAAAGTCCCTTCGGGTGCCTCGACGGGGTCGCATGAGGCGTGGGAGTTGCGTGATGGCGGCAAGCGCTATGGAGGGAAAGGCGTCCTAAAGGCCGTGAAACACGTGAACGGCCCGATCGCCAAGGCGTTGCAAGGGAAATCGATCTATCGTCAACGCGACCTGGATCAGGCCATGATCGACCTTGACGGGACGGACAACAAGAAGAAGCTCGGTGCGAACGCCTTGCTCGCCGTCTCGCTCGCGTGCGCGGAAGCCGCGGCGCTCGAGCGTCGTGTCCCGCTGTGGGCTTCCTTGCGCGAGACCTTTTCGTTCATCAGGCCGGCTTCGCTGCCCGTGCCGACGATGAACGTGTTGAATGGGGGCGCCCACGCGCATTGGTCCATGGACGTGCAGGAGTGCATGATCGTCCCGAAGAAGGGTCCGCTAAAGGAGCGCATCCGTTGCGGCGCAGAAGTCTTTGCCGCGTTGCGTGACGTCCTTGCCGCCGAAGGGTTCGCGACGACGGTGGGGGATGAGGGGGGCTTCGCGCCGCGCCTCCCGTCGGTCGAGCACGCGTTTGAGACGTTGGCGGTGGCGATCAAAAAGGCCGGGTACAAGTTAGGCAGGGACGTCGCACTCGCCGCAGATGTGGCCAGCTCGGAACTCTATGACCCCAAGCAGAAGAAATACGTTTTTCGCGGAGAGGGGCGCGCGTTCACGGCCGGTGACCTCCTGAAGCGCTACCTCGCTTGGCAGGAGGCGTACCCCTTTGAATCCATCGAGGACCCATTCGCGGAGGATGATTGGAAGGCTTGGACCAACGCCTTGCCCGTCCTCGGCAAGCGCAGCGCCATCGTTGGCGACGATTTCCTGGTGACGAACGTCACGCGTCTCGAGCGGGCGATCCGTGAGCAGGCGGCGAGCGCCATCCTCGTGAAGGTGAACCAAATCGGCACGGTCAGCGAAGCGGCCGACGCCATCTGCATGGCGCATCGGGCGGGCTGGAAGACGTCGATCTCGCATCGCTCCGGGGAGACGGCAGACACGTTCATCGCGGACTTGGCGGTGGCGGCCGGATCCGAATACATCAAGACGGGCTCCCTGAGCCGATCGGAACGTGTGGAAAAATATAATCGCCTGATGGAGATCGAGGAGGAGATGCAAAACGGCTAGCCTTGGCTAGCCGTTTTCGTTCGGGCGTATTCCGCGATGGCGGAGGCGGCCTTTTTACTTCAACGAGTAGGTCAGCGTCAGGCTGATCTCTACCCGTTTTTCGAGCGAGGTCGTGTCATCGTTCCCACTGTAGTAGGAGGGGATGTAACTGTTGACGGGGGTGACGCTCAAGAGGGCGCTCGAATCCATGCGCGTAAGCCGGTCGAGGCGTCCTCCGCTCAGCGTTTCGGCCTGCTTGCGGGCGTCTTCCGCCGCCTCCTGCATGAGTTCGCGTCGGAGCTGGTCGCGGTTCGAAAGGAAGAATTCCGTCGTGTTCTGGTCGATCTGTACGCCGCGCGCCGCAAGGGCGGTTGTGATGTTTCCCGTCGCCTGGTTCAGCTCCTTCACCTGATCCGATTCGATGACGACGATCTGCGAGGCGGTCCGGCTTGTCCCTGACGGCATGTCGTAATAGTACGAGCTGCTGTCTTGGTATGGCTGTCGGCTCACGGTCGGGTTTCGGACCCCCGCTTCCTCTAGCGAGCGCACGACCTGGTCGATGTCGGCGCGCAATTCGGGTTCAAGGGAGGCTTGGCTGCTGCTGGCTGCGCCTTGCTGGGTACGCACGAGGCGGATGGACCATTTAACGCGGTCAGACGTCACGATCCGGCTCGCATATCCCGGAACGGAGAGGCTGGCCTGAGAAGCCGTGAAGCTCCGGTAATCGGTATAGGCTTTTATGGCCCCGGCACCAAAGATGCCCAGGCTTACGAACAAGGCAGCGTACACGATGGCTTTTCCGGATAGGGAGGGAGAGGTTTGGTCCATATGTCCGCACGATACCAGGCCGGCCCCTCCGCACCAACCGTCTTGTCAAACGTGCCAGGACCGGCTTGAATAGGCGCATGTCCCCGCGTTTCCATATCACCACCTACGGGTGCCAGATGAACAAGAACGATTCCGAACGGATCGCCGGGTTGCTGCAGGGGCTCGGATTCGTCGCGACGGAAGAGGAGGCCACCGCCGACCTGATCCTCGTGAACACCTGCAGCGTTCGCCAGTCCGCTGAAGATCGCGTATATGGCTCGCAAGAGAAATATTTGGAATACAAGAAGGCGAATCCAGGGTTGATCGTCGCCGTCACCGGGTGCCTGCCGGGCCGTGACAAGAAAGGGGAGTTCCGTAAGCGGCTCCCGGCGACCGACCTCTATTTCCCGACCCCCGACATGGTCCATTTGCCGAAATGGATCGCCGAACTGCGTCCGGACCTCGTGAATTCGGGGGAGATCGAGCAGGATTACCTGAAGATCCATCCGTTGCGGGTACCCTCCGCGCAGGCCTACCTGACGATCCAGACCGGCTGCAACAAGTTTTGCACGTATTGCGTGGTTCCATATGCGCGTGGCCTCGAACGGAACCGTCCCGTTAAGGAGATCCTTGAAGAGGCGCGCAACCTGCTGGCGCGTGGCGTGATCGAGATCACGCTCCTCGGCCAGACCGTCAATTCCTATCGGGCCAGCGATCCGGATGTGTTCTCGCGCGAGAATCCGTATTCTGACCACTTCGCGGCGCTCCTTTGGGAATTGAACCGGCTCCCCGGACTTGAGCGCCTGCATTGGACCGCCGCCCACCCGCTCTCCATGACCGACGAGGTGATCGATGCGCTCGCGTTGCCGAAGCAGGTGCGTTACCTGCACTTGCCCGTTCAGTCCGGAAACACCGAGGTCTTGCGCCGCATGAACCGCAAGTATTCGCGCGAGCACTATCTCGAGCTGATCGGAAAGATCAAGGACCGTTGCCCGGATCTCGCCCTCGGGAGCGACATCATCGTCGGGTTTTCCGGGGAGACGGCCGAGCAATTCCAGGAGACGCTCAGCTTGTACGAGGCCGTCGGCTTTGACATCTCCTACAACGCGCAATATTCGCAGCGTTCCGGCACGCTTGCGGCGAAGCTCTTTCCTGATGACGTGCCCGCCGCCGAAAAGCGCCGTCGTTGGGACGAGTTGCAGGCCCTCATGGAAACCATCAGCCTGCGCAAGAACGAGGCGTGCGTGGGCAAGGAAGTACGCGTCCTTGTCGAGCAAGTCGGCCATGGCTTCGCGAGCGGCAATGCCGAGTCGATGAAGCTCTGCCGGTTTCCGGCGAAGGACGCGTCGCTCGTGGGCAAGATCGTGCCCATGCGCGTGGTCACCACGAAAGCTTGGGTCTTGGAAGGGGAAGCCATCCTTGCCTAGCATGCCTCCGCACGTCCTTTGCCTCATGGGTCCGACCGCGTCCGGAAAGACGGCGCTCTCTTTGTCGTTGGCTCGACGGTACGGGGGCGAAATCGTGAATGCCGACGCCCGCCAGCTCTATCGCGACGCCCCCATCGGCACCGGCGTTCCTGCGGGACGCTGGCAGGCCACCCCGACGGGTGAAGGGTATTTCGTTGAAGGCATCCGCCATCATCTGCTTGCCGTAAGCGCCCCAGACGAGGTCTGGACGGTCTCCCGGTGGCGGGCCGCTGCCCTT
>CAZIMD010000005.1:10191-26817 GCA_964540365.1 uncultured Gammaproteobacteria bacterium | reverse complement strand
GTCCTTGATCCGCCCGGGGATCAGCTCCGCGCGCAGATCGCGGCAAGGATCGCCGAGCAGTGGTCTGCCGGCTGGCCCGGAGAGGTCCAAGCCCTGCTGGCGCGTGGCGTCCCTTCGACGAGTCCGCTCATGCAATCCATCGGGTTTCGCACGCTCGCGGAAGCGCTCGTCAACGGTCCGTTCGACGACGGGCGAACGAACGCCCGAATCCTGCACGAGACGTGGCAGTATGCCCGTCGCCAACGCACCTGGTTCCGCCGTGAGCCGCGTGCGCACGCCATCCGCTGCGAAGCTGACGCGATTGCGCTGATTGATCCTTGGCTGATGGGCATTTCGCCTTTGGCTTGAATCAACGGTATACTCAGGCCATGAAGTATTGGCTCTTGAAGAGTGACCCAGACACCTACGCCTGGTCCGATCTCGTGCGTGACGGCAAGACGCGCTGGGATGGCATCCGTAACGCGCAGGCCCGCAATTTCCTTCGTGGCATGAAGGTGGGTGATCGCGCGTTGTTTTACCATAGCCAGGCCGAGCGGTCGGTCGTGGGGGTCGTCGAGATCATCCGCGCCGCCTACGCCGATCCCACCGCCAAGGACGGTGACTGGTCCTGTGTCGACATCCGTCCCCTCGAGGCTTGGGAAACGCCCGTCACCCTCACCCAAATCCGCGCGAAGCCCGCGCTCAAGGGTCTCCTGCTGTTGAAGCAGGGCCGCCTTTCGGTGACGCCGATCGACGCGGCGGCTTGGAAGGCGATCGATACGCTCCGCCTCTAGCCTATGGCGCTTCCAGGATGGCGCGTGCCGCTGGTCTGCGTATGGCTCTTCTGTCGAAAAGAGCCGACGCTCTTGCGATTGGTGCGCGTCTTACGAGCCAAGAACGGTTCCCTGAGTTGGCTTGGCCGTGTCTCCTGGCCAAAGGCGACCTGGTCTGATGGTGTCCCCGACGCGCTTGCCGATTCGGTTGCGGCGCATGCGCTTGTTGCCGCGCCGCCCCTCTCCCCGCATCGCGTCCTTCCCTCCCAAGAGCGGGCCGCTCGCTCACTCGGGCAGGCCCTTCGTGAGTGGCATCAGGACGCTTCGGGTTGGCGGCTCGTCGTTCCGGGCGAACCGACCTGGAGTGGGGCGGACGCGCTTGCCTGGCGGCAGGCGCTTGATCGCATACTGGGACGCGGCTTATTTCGCGTTTGGCGTCTCTCGCGTGCGCTTGTCGCCCTCCGGTCCGCCAATGCGCGTTTCCGGCGCCGACTCGTGTTCGCTATCGACAGCCGCCCCCGAATTCGCTAGGCTAAATCCATGCCTGATCCCGCCGTCCTTCCCCCTGTCACGCCTGTCGAGCCGCTAAAAAAAGAGCAAAAAAGCGCGTTCCGCTGGACGGAGCTCTTGCAAGTGGTCTGCATGACGTTGGCTATCGTCATCCCGATCCGCCTCTTTTTGGCGAATCCGTTTAAGGTCCAAGGGGCCAGCATGGAGCCTGCCTTCTTCGACCACGAATACCTCATTGTCGATGAGTTGACCTATCGCCTTGAGGAGCCGAAGCGTGGCGAGGTCGTCGTTTTCCATCCGCCGACCGATCGCAGCAAGTACTACATCAAGCGCGTCATCGGCCTTCCCGGTGAAACCGTCGAACTCGTGAATGGGATCGTGAAGGTCTATAACCAAGAGCATCCTACCGGTTGGGTTCTTGATGAGGCCTCCTATCTGGATCTCAGCGACTACAGCGCCCAAGAACGCGCGTCCATGACCATGCCGCCCATGACGCTGGGAGAAGATGAGTATTTCTTGATGGGCGATAACCGCCGTGCCAGCTATGATTCGCGCTTCTTTGGCCCCGTCAAGCGCCCCGCCCTCACCGGCCGCGCCTGGCTCCGTGGCTTGCCCATCCAGCGTTGGGGGATCCTGACCGATGTCCCAGAGTATCCGACGCCGGCCGTCCAAGAGACGAAATAGGTTGCCGAACCGCCCCACCCCTGCTACGCTCGCTCAGAAATAGCCTTTTCTTTCCCTATGCCGACCCTGAAAAAACCCACCAAGGACGACGCCAAGAAACCTGCCGATACGGCCGCTCCCGCCAAGAAAACCGCCCAGCCGCTTTCGCTCTTGCGTGGCATGCGCGACCTATTGCCTCCTGATTTGGTGTATTTGCGCCATATCCAGGGCGTGATCGCCAAGGTCGCCCAGGCCTACGGCTTTGCCGAAATCGAGACCCCGATCGTCGAGGAGACGGCCCTCTTTGCCCGCGGCGTCGGCAAGGCGACCGACATCGTCGAAAAGGAAATGTATACCTGGGAAACGCCAAGCGGCGAATCCATCACCCTTCGTCCCGAAGGTACGGCTCCGGTCGCCCGCGCCTATGTCCAGCACGGTATGCTCAACATGCCGCAGCCCGTGAAGTTCTGGTACAGCGGTCCCATGTTCCGCTATGAGCGCCCGCAGGCCGGCCGTTTCCGCCAATTCTATCAAGCCGGTTTGGAGTGCCTGGGGGACGCGGATCCGATTGTCGATGCGCAACTCATCCTCATCGCCCATCTCGTCGCGAAGGAATTGGGGATCGACTCGATCGTCCGCATCAACTCCATCGGGACGCCAGAGGCACGCGCCAACTACAAGAACGCGCTCGTTTCCTATTTTCGCTCCAAGCGCAGCAAGCTGTCCGAAGAAGACAAGAAGCGCTTGCTGAAGAATCCGTTGCGCCTCCTCGACTCCAAGGAGCCGGGCATGCAAGAGCTCAAGGCCGAGGCCCCACAGATGGTTGATTGGCTCGACGAAGACTCTCGCGTCCATTTCACGCGCGTCCTTGAGTATCTCGACGAGGCGGGCGTCCCTTACGAGCTGGACCCCTATCTCGTGCGTGGCCTCGATTACTACACCAAGACCGTGTTCGAGCTCTTCGCGACGAGCGACGACCAGGAGCTGGCGCAAAGCGCCATCTGCGGCGGCGGACGGTTTGATGGCCTCGTGGAATTGTTGGGTGGCCGTCCCACGGCCGGCGCCGGCCTCGCCTTCGGCCTCGATCGCCTCATGTCCCGCCTCAAGGACCGCCAGGCCCTCCCGCCCGTCACGGACCGCGCGGACGTCTTCCTGGCCCAGCTTGGTGAGATGGGTCGCAAGCGGGCCTTGCCGATCTTCGAGGAGTTCCGCCAAGCCGGCATCAAGGTCGGGGAAGCGCTCTCCAAGTCTTCCATCAAGGCGCAAATGGAGCTCGCCAACAAGCTCGGTGCCAAGTGGGCGATCGTGATCGGCCAAAAGGAGGTCCTCGACGGCACCGCGATCATCCGCGACATGGATGCCGGCACCCAGGAGATCGTCGATGCCAAGAAACTCGTTCATGAAATTCGCAAAAAATTGGGAAGATAAGCGCACCCGAGACGACCGCAACCGACCTGGCCTCACCGCCATCGTCGTTTGCGGTTTGTTGTTTTCCCTCTTGGGGGCAGGATGCGAGATTCCCGTTTCGTGGGAGGGAGCCTGGTCTTCCGGGCCCGCCTCGACGGCCACGACCACCTGGGAATCCATCGCTCCCGGCATCGATCGCCTCGACCAGCGCCTTGGCGCCGAAGCGGCGGCAGCCCGCTTCATCATTTGGCGCATCACGCCCGAGGCGAACCTCACCTGGTCCATCACCGCTTCGACCACGCATCCGCAACTGGTCAGCGCCTGGGCCGAAACCGATCCGGAGGCCGTTTTTACCCTCAATGGAGGATATTTTCATGCCGACGGCCAACCGTCCGGATGGGCCCGTGCGGGCGGTCAGGTCTTGAGCCGCCGCTCGTTTGACGCGCATCGAAGCGGACTGGTCGTGTTAGGCGATGAGCCAAGCCTCTTTGCCGGCACGGTCGCCACGGGAACGTTTCAAGACGACGGATTCCAATCCTATCCCTGGCTCGTCGATGACGGCCGCCTCGCCTTCGCCCAGGAGACGGGGCAGTACGCGCGTCGCACCTTTGTCGGCACGGACATGCAAGGGAATTGGTATGTCGGGATCGTCCCGTCCGAATCCGTGACGTTGCATCAGCTCGGCAAGCTGCTCTTGCAGGTGCCGGTGCGCTGGAATCGGGTCATGAACCTCGATGGCGGCCCGTCGACGGGCCTCATCACCCAATTCCCAAGCGCAGAAGACCGTTTTGATTCCTTCTCGCCCGTTCCGTACGTGATCGTCGCGCGACCGAGATCGTGATACGATGGGGGCGTATGCCAGACGTCTTCGGGTTCCTTGCCTCCATCGGTTTTCCGGTCACCCAAGACGTCTTGTTTTTTGCGGGGGTCATCGTCGTTTCCGTCATATATGGGCTCACGCTCGGGCGCGACCGCTCGATCGTCCCTCTTTTGGCGCTCTACATCGCGTACGTGTTGACGTTGCATTTGCCGCTCGTATCGCGCCTGAACCAATGGCTGAGCCTGCCCCCGGGTCCGACGTTGCCGCTCCTCTGGTTTGGCGCCTTTTTCTGCCTGGGCGTGTTTCTCTTTCGACGGACGCCGCACATCCAGCCCCTGAGCCGCGAGACGGGGACCTGGTGGGAAGCGATCCTGTTTGGCTTGCTGCAAATTGGGTTAGCCGTATGTTTTTGCGCGCACCTTCTTCCTACGAACCTGGTCGCCGAATGGTCGCCCCGCCTGCGCGAGGTCTTCATCGGGGAGTGGGGGAGGACGTTTTGGATGACGGCACCACTCCTGTTTTTGGTGTTTTTGCGGCGGTCGTACGGGTATCCGAGCGATCTGTTGCTGTCTTAGCAAAAAAAGAACGGCATCCGTAGATGCCGTCAGTGCGCGTGTCGGGGCGCGCCCTCGAGGACCTGGGTCCCGATCTTGACGATCTGCGGCCCCGTGCTCGCCGTCGGGGCGAGGCTCGTCGCGAAATGCCGGAAGTCCTCCGGCAGGCCATCCGGCATGCGGTCGAGGTACCGGCGCAGCTGCTCGAGGCTGACGCGGATGGGCGCCGGCGGTTCCTTGTCGGTCGGACGCCCGTCCACGATCGTCGCGATCCACTCGCCCCAGGCGAGGGACTGGTAGCGGACCGAGATCATCTCGTGCCCGGGCAGGGTCCGCTCCACCGGCACGTCGGCCGGCGGCTCGCTCGTCCGCGAGCGGTCCCAGGTCGCCACGGCCGCGGACAGGATCAGGTGCCCCACGCTGACGCACAGCGCCTCGTCGGACAGGGCGGGATCGCCCATGAGATGCCGGGCCACGAACAGGCGCAGCTTGGGCGGCAGTCCCGTTCCGCCCGGCGCGAGTCCGGCCCGCAGCTCCGCGAGCGTCTCGGGATGCGAACGGGCGACCGCATCGCCGGTGAAGCAGATCATGATTTCGAACGAGGCATCGACGCGCCCCAGGCGCTTGAAATCGACGCTGAGCGTGGCGTTCCCTCGGGGGATGATGCCAACACCCTTGAGCGGGACCGTGTTTTCCATTTCGTCCTCCCTTTTGCCGTGGACGGGGTGAGTCGCCAACCTAGCAAGAGTCTGTTCTTGCGTCAAGGGGGTGAGCAGGTGGAGCATGCCACTCACCTCTTGACGAAATCCGCTTTTTCAGCTATACTCAGCCGCGTTCCATCGCCCTTCGCGATGGCGCGTTCCCCTAAGGAGGGAAGCCATGGCACATTACTACCCCACGATTCCCGAGTCCGCCCATGACCAGCGCCAGAAGTTGACGGAGGGCTACGACGCCTTCTCGCTCGCTGACCTGCGGCGGCTGGTCCAACGCCTCGTCGAGAACGGCGTCTCGTGCGCCCTGTGGAGGGCGACGCTGGAACACCATCCCCGCGCCCTCCAGCCCGTGCTCCAGACGCTCCTGGACCGGCCCCCGTTCACGTCCTTCGACGCGTACCTGACCCGATGCTCGCTGGGGCGGGAGACCTCGTTCGCCCACATCCTGGGCCGGGGCGCCACACCCGAGCACCTGAAGCTCGACGTTTGCTCAGCCGATTTTTCCGGCGTGGAGCGACTCGAGCAGGCCTGCTTTTCCGGCGTGGAGCGACTCGAGCAGGTCCATCGGGCCGTCGACCACGTCCGCAGGCGCCTGCAGCAGGAGGACCGCAACCCCCTGTTCGGCTCCCCCGATCGTCCGGTCCTGACGGTGCCCGGGGAGGGTCGGGTGGTTGAGCGCAGCGGCTCCGTGCCCGTCGTTCCGCTCGCGACGTTCGTCCTGCCGACCTCCCGCCTGACGCTCGAGCTCGCCTTCGAGCTCGAGGTGCCCAAGCGCCATGGCGTCGGTACCTGGGGCGGGCACACGATCCCGGACATCCTCCATTCCGCGACGTTCTGGGGCGGACAGCATTTCGAGCCCACCATCCGCATCGGCATGTTCGGCCTCGCCGAGGTCGACACCCTGGATCCGGAGGCGATCGCCGTCGCCCTGCCCGCCGGCGCGCAGCCCGCGGGCCTCGTCGAACTCCTCTACGCGATCGAGCTCTACCCGCGTCTCCTCTCGTGGGTTCGCTTCGACCCCGAGGGCGGGTTCCGTTCCCGGCGTGCGGACTTCTGGCTGTGCGGCATGCGGATGGAGCCGTCCCGGGATCGCATCCCCGCCTGCTACGTGGACGTCGATCCGCTCCTCGAGACGCCGACGCTGAGGTGGGGAACCGCCCGCGATCCGCATCTCGATCGGGGCGAGAAGGCCCTCGTTCCCTACGTCATCCCGCTCGAGCCGATCGATCCCAAGAGCCTCAACCTCGAGTGCCCCCGTTTCTGAGCCCGCCCACGGCACCCGTGTGTGGGTTTTTTCTTGGTTGTTTTTTGCTTGAACGGTAGTATGTTCAACATGTCCTTCCCACGCCTCGGCGGCCTCCGCCTCGAGCCCATCCCCTTCGATGCGGCATGGATTGCAGAAGACAGTTCAGAACGGCGTCGCGCCATCCTCCATGAGCGCGCGGAGAACCTCGACGCGTATCGCTTTTTTTACCCTTCGCTCGGCAATCAGGTTGAAGGATTTTTGATTGAGCCGAAAGGGTCCGGACCGCTTCCCGTTATCGTATACAACCGTGGAGGCAGCAAGGACTTTGGCTCGATCACAGAAAAATTTCTCCGCTGCGCGCGTCCGTCCGCCCTGGCGGAGGCCGGCTATTTGGTGATTGCGACCCAGTATTCCGGCGCCGGCCGAAGCGAAGGGGTGGATGATTTTGGCGGTCCCCAAACCCTCAACGACGTTCGTGAGCTCTATGGGTTGCTGGCGGCCGATCCGCGTGCCGACCATTCCCGGATCGGCATGTTCGGCGCCAGCCGAGGAGGGATGATGACCTATCTGATGCTTCGCGAAGCCTCCTGGATAAAGGCAGCAGCCACGATGGCCGGGGCCGCCGACCTCGTCGACACCTCTTTCCGCCCCGTCATGGAGGAGCATTATGAACGCATGTTCGGTGGTGCTCTCGAAGGCCGGGAAGCGCGCTCGGTCTTGTCATGGGTACAGGATTTGCCCAAGCATGTCCCGCTCCTCCTGATGCATGGGACCGCGGATTGGCGCGTCAACCCCATGGAGTCGCTCCGTCTGGCCCAACGGTGCTATGAGGAGCGCATCCCATGCCGCTACATTTCGTATGAAGGCGCGGACCACGGCCTGACGGAGGTCTACGGCGAATCCGTACAGCAGCTCGCCTCCTGGTTCAACCGGTATGTGCGTGATCTCACCCCTCTTCCAGACCTTGAGCCGCACGGGGACTGAGGCCGCCCGACCCCGCGCCCTGGATTTTTTCCCCGTTTTTGCTACGGTTTGCCGCACCTATGACCCCCTCCGACATCCGCCTCGCCCTCGAAACCGTCGGCGGCGCCCCCAACAAGCGCCTCGGCCAGCATTTTTTGATTGATAAGGCGGCCCTCGAGGCCGTGATGGATGGTGGCCACGTGCAATCTGGCGACAAGATTCTCGAAATCGGCCCGGGTCTTGGTGTCCTCACGAAGGCGCTGCTCGCGCGTGGTGCCCGCGTCCACGCGATTGAAAAAGACCGTCGATTCGCCGCTTGGCTCACCGCACAAGCTTGGGCGACGGGCCTTTCCGTCCACGAGGGCGACGCCATCGCCGTCGATTGGGCGCCCCTGATGGGGGAGGCTCCTTGGAAGCTCGTCGCGAACCTCCCATACGCCGTCACGTCCTTCGTCCTGCGTCTCGCCCTTTTTGCCCAGCATCCGCCCACTCACGTCTCCGTCCTGGTCCAGCGCGAAGTCGCCGAACGCGCTCTTGACGCCCAGAAAACCTCGCTTTTATCGCTCATGGTCGGTCTCGCGACCGCTTCCGGCCGCCTCACGCGCCGCGTTCCGCCTGGAGCCTTTTTCCCGCCGCCAAAGGTCGATTCCGCCGTGCTCGCCCTTGAGGTCCTGCCTTGGGAGGCTCGCGCCACGCGTTGGGGAATCCATCCCGACCGCGTCATGGCATGGGCGAAGCGCGGATTCGCGCATCCCCGCAAGCGTTTGGCATCAAATCTCGGCCTCACGGTCGACGCATGGGACGCGGTCCGGGCCGGAATTGTGGATAACCCGCATATCCGCGCCGAAGCCCTCTCCGTCGCCACCTGGGCCGCGCTCGCAAAACGGCTAGAAAGCCTAGAAAATAAAGGGATTTGACAACCATTGAGGAGGGCCCTTGACAGCCTTCGGCCACTCCATTAAGATTGGCCCACATTCCGATCTGGCTTGACTTCCACCTCGGACCGAATATTGACAACAGAAGAGTGACCACAATAGAAATGATTGTCTATTTTTGACCCAGAATTTCTACCAGGAGTTCTGTGGTATGAAATTGTTCGCAAGAACAATTTTACTGAGAGTTTGATCCTGGCTCAGGACGAATGTTGGCGGCGTGTCTAAGGCATGCAAGTCGAGCGGATCGTTTCTTGTAGCAATACAAGAGACGGTTAGCGGCAAACGGGTGCGTAACACATTGGCAATCTGCCTCGTAGTCGGGCATAACCCACCGAAAGGTGGACTAATTCCACGATATGCTCCCACGGTTAGTACGTGGAGAGAAAAGTCGCAAGACGCTACGAGAGGAGCCTATGGCCTATCAGCTAGTTGGTGAGGTAACGGCTCACCAAGGCGATGACGGGTAGGGGATGTGAGAGCATGATCCCCCTCACTGGGACTGAGACACTGCCCAGACACCTACGGGTGGCTGCAGTCGAGAATATTCCTCAATGGGCGAAAGCCTGAAGGAGCGACGCCGCGTGCACGATGAAGGCCTTCGGGTCGTAAAGTGCTTTTGCTAGGGAAGAAACATGACAGTACCTAGAGAATAAGGGGTTGCTAACTCTGTGCCAGCAGCAGCGGTAATACAGAGACCCCAAACATTGTCCGGATTTATTGGGCGTAAAGGGTCCGTAGGTGGTCGTGCGCGTCATGGGTTAAATCTCGGGGCTCAACCCCGAACCTGCTCGTGATACGGCATGACTAGAGGCCGGGAGAGGTGAGCGGAATTCACGGTGTAGTAGTAAAATGCGTTTATATCGTGAAGAACACCAAATGCGAAGGCAGCTCACTGGAACGCGCCTGACACTGAGGGACGAAAGCGTGGGGAGCGAAAGGGATTAGATACCCCTGTAGTCCACGCCCTAAACGATGAATGCTAGATATTGGGAGTATCGACCCTCCCAGTGTCGGTTAAAAAAGTTAACACATTAAGCATTCCGCCTGGGGAGTACGGTCGCAAGACTAAAACTCAAAGGAATAGACGGGGACCCGCACAAGTAGAGGAGCATGTGGTTTAATTCGACGATAAGCGAGGAACCTTACCTAGGTTTGACATGTAGCTGCAAGCCGCTGGAAACAGTGGCCGCCTTCGAGGGTGCTACACAGGTGCTGCATGGTTGCCGTCAGCTCGTGTCGTGAGATGTACCGTTAAGTCGGGTAACGAGCGCAACCCCCGTCCCATGTTAAATATTCATGGGAGACCGCCTCGGATAACGGGGAGGAAGGTGGGGACGACGTCAAATCAGCATGGCTCTTACATCTAGGGCTACACACGTGCTACAATGGTATGGAACAAAGGGTTGCCAAGCCGCAAGGCGGAGCTAATCCCAACAAAACATACCCCAGTTCGGATTGGGGGCTGCAATTCGCCCCCATGAAGCCGGATTTACTAGTAACCGTGAATCAGCCTCGTCACGGTGAATACGTTCTCGGGTCTTGTACTCACTGCCCGTCACATCAAGAGAGTCGGAAATACCCGAAGGCCCCGTTGAGGGGACGAAGGTAGAGCCGATGATAGGGATGAAGTCGTAACAAGGCATCCGTAGCGGAAGCTGTGGATGGATCACCTCCTTTCTAGGGAGAACTTGTCTCGCCTTTATGGCAGACAAACCAACCGATGGTCGATATCTCGATGCAAATCGAGGTCCATCAAATCGTTCGCTTATACGGCCGAGCTTGTCTCGGTACGTAAACGAATTGCAGGCAACCGTTTCTTGTGGTCACTTTTCTGGGGTTAATAGTCAACTTCAAAATCCTCCGAACGGAGGATTTTGAAGTTTGCTGTGAACGGGGATCGTTGACAACGGGCTGGCTATCGATTAGCCTCGATCATGCGAAAGGTTGGTGGGCAATGGGAAAAACGAATCGTGCCCAGAAGGCGGCTGTGATCGCGCATCTCGTCGAAGGGGCAAGGACGGGGCTGCTCATGCTGGCGAGTCGGCAGGTGCAGTCCCGTCTCGGAATCGATGGCGGATCGTCCGGCGTCTCCAGGGGCGAGGCGGAACCGCTTCGTCTTCAGGAGGTTTTTCCGTACTGGACGCAAGCCTACGGCATGGTCGCGCATCCGGTCGCGCGGGCCTTCGAGGATCCTGACCTGCTCCTGCGTACGCTCGACGACCTCCTGCTCCACGGGGAGGATGAGCCGGACGCGCCTCATGTTCAATGGATCGTCGCGGTGTTCAAGGGGCGTGAGGAGCCCTCTGAGGCGTGCCGTGAGGTGCTCATGCGGATCCAGCGGCATGAGTACGCGGAGCGGCGCGTGTCGATCCCGAAGCCGGCTGGGACGAGTTCCGGACCCCAGGTGCGGCGCGTCCTCTTCACGGAGGGGGTGCGGCCGGAGCCGGGGACCACGATCTTCCTGATGTCGGAGGTCCGCGTTGCCCTGGAGATCTTCACGGGGGAACGGGTTCAGGGCGCGCTCTGCGAGCTTCCGGGGCTGTTCAGCGTCTCGACGACGGAGTCGGTCCACTCGGATGGTCGTCAGCCTGGTCCGGCGCCTGTCCTGCGCGCCTGAGCGGATCCGGCCGATGGGGTCAACCTGGCTGTTCTGGCCAGGCCTTTTTTTGCCAAGAATGGGGGTTTCTTGACACCTGGTGGGCCGGCGGGTATGCTCTTCCGGCAAAGAAGGCACGCATAGCTCAGTTGGTTAGAGCGTCACATTGACATTGTGAAGGTCCCAAGTTCGAATCTTGGTGCGTGCACCACAAAAACACCCTCGTTTCCGCGAGGGTGTTTTTGTATTGCCGTCAGGTGGCCTCGGGGGCGGTTTCCATCTTGCGGCTGAGGTCCCAGAGGAGATCGAAGACTTGCTGCATCATCTCGCGGAGGAGGGGGCTTTGGATGAGGAGGGCGATGCCTTCGTGTTTGTCGGTGAAGAAGGCGACGGAATCGTCCCAGAAGAAGATCGAGGCACGGAAGGTGAGCGTGCGCGGGAGGAACTTGGCATCGCGGAGCTCGCGGCGGTGGGTGGCTTGGGAATAGTGCTTGATCTCTTGCGATTCGACACGGAGGCTCTTGAGGCGGACGCCCGCCTTGATGCGGCGGCGGCTGAAGTGGAACCGTTCGCCGAGGACGGCTTGGAGGTCTTTGGCGGCCACGATCTCGTGGATCTGTTTTTGCTTGCACTGGAGGGCGCGGTGGAAGATGTCCGTGACGCGTTCGCGGCTGTAGATGCGGACCTTGGCGGGGCTCAGGTCTTCGCGGCGGAGGCCTTGGAGGAGGGGGATGGCGCTTTGGAGGTCTTGGATCTGGCGTTCGAGGAGGCGTCGGAGGGCGATGGGGTCGTGGGCCTCATAGAGGTGGCGCGATTTGCGGGCAGAGACGGCGATCAGGCCGGTTTTGGCGAGGCGTTGGAGGATGGACTGGGCGGTCGTGACGGGGATTTGGGCGGCGGCGGCGAGAGGGGTGACGGTGGTCTGCCCGAGGGAGAGGAGTTCCAGGTAGACGGCCTGTTCTTTTTGGCGGAGGCCAAACCGTTCGAGGGTTTCACGGATTTCCTGCTGTTGACCGGCTGCGAGATGGGAAAGGGACATAAAAACGAGAAAATACGTTGAAAATGATGCAATAAATCTAGCTCATCTTAGCGAAAAATGGAAGGAGATCCCCATAAATACCTGATATTTCGGTGATTATTTGGGAGGGATTTGAGATCCTGTAGGGGTCGGGGGACGGGGCGGGGCACGCCCCAATCCCTGAAAGGAGCCACATCATGAAGGTGATCAAGAAGGCGATCGAGCGCGAAGACCTCATGAAGGAAGTCACCTGCCGCTGCGGCGCATTGCTCGGCGTGACGCCGGGGGATTTGGAGCTGGATCGGGATGGCGATTACGGGTTCCGCTGTCCGGAATGTTGCTCATTCATGTGCATGAAGCCGTGGTGGCGGGAAGAGAAGAAGCGGTCATATTAGGCTGTCCATCCTGTCCTGGGATGGTTTTTTTGACAGGCTCGGCGGTCTTGGCGCGGGGATTTTTTGCAGGGAAAGCGGTGATCGGAAGCTAGGCTCCGGAACGTCCTTTTTTGACGCCATGCGCGATTTCCTCCAGCGTCCCGGCGGCGGTTGGTCCCATCAGCGTGCCGAACCAGATCGTGAAGAAAACGAACCAGATGGCGCCAAGGATGAGGGGGGCGAGCCAGAGGTCACGGAAGATCCCGAGACGGTTGTCCTTGGGGTTTTGGGGGTGGTAGTAGACGGTGACCGTTTCGCCTTCCTTGAGGTTCAGGTTGCTGGAAGTGCGGGTGCGGGAGACGGCGACATAGGGGGTCCCGTTTACGATAAAGTACACGCGATCACCGGAAACGGTGTCGAGGCCCTCGAAATCGCGCCCAAGCTGGGGGGCTTGGAAGGATTCGGGGAGGGTGGCGGTGCCGAGGGCCTTTTCGTAGGTGAGGACGATGCGGAGGCTGCGGATCGTGAAGAAGGCGAAAAAAGCGAACATGACGAGCATGGGGAGGAAGAACATCCATTCAAAGGTGCCCTTGATGCCGTTCATACGGGTCTCTTCGGAGGGTGGTCGTGGCCATTGGAGGCCTCGAGCTCGAGTTCCTCGACGACGTCACCGATGCTGTTGGAGCGGTCGGCCTCCGCGAGCTGCATGATCGTCTTGGCGACCTCTTGGGGGCGGCCGATGTCCTCGAAGATGAAGCGGGCTTTTTCACCGGCGGTCTGGATCTCGATTTGGCCGAAATTCAGGAGGGTATGCAAAAGGCCGGCGAGGGAGGCGGTCGCGTCCTGGACGCGATACAGCCGCAATTCGGAGACTTGGCGATGGAAGAGCCCGGATTGCGTGATGTTCATGATGCGCCGGTTCGTGACCACCCAGACGTCGAGATAGAAATCAAGGAACGCTTGGAAGAGGAAGAGCCACGCGAACAGGAAAAACAAGGAACCGGCCAGGGCGATGATGGGGAAGATGACCGGGTCCTGGAGCAGGTCGGGTCGAACCAGCGTGAGGACGGTCCCGGCGATAAAAGGAAGGGCCAGGAGGCCGATGTAGCCAAAGAGGACGCCGGCCAGGGTAATCGGGTGGCGGCGGAGGAAATAGACCAGGCGCTCGTCTGGATGGCAGCCCGGCAGATGCGAGATGTCGATCATGGGAAGAGGAGCGAGTCTGAAGGGCTCAAGGCCGAGCCCGTGAAGCGGATCGCTTGCGACCAATCGACCTGGGTGGCATAGAGGGCCACCACCCCGATGACCAGGACGCTGCCGGCGAGGTACAGGCCGCAAAAGAAGAACGTACGCAAGCCGCCCACCCCGAAGCGCAGGGCGAGGGTGATGGTGAGGAGTGACAAAATCAAGAACAGGGTGACGCCAGCCAACCAGAGGACGAGGACCCAGACGAGCGGGATCATGACGGAAGCAGTATACCCTGCTCGATGGCAGGCGTGAAGCCAAGGTGGCGGAAGGCTTCTGGGGTGGCCACCCGGCCGCGCGGCGTGCGGTTCAGGAGTCCCTCCTGGAGGAGGAACGGCTCGATCACTTCTTCAAGCGTCTCCATCTCTTCGGCGGCGGAGGCGGCGAGCGTGGCCAGCCCAGCGGGACCGCCTTGGAATTTTTCGATCAGGATCTGGAGGATGCGGCGGTCGGAGGCATCAAGGCCGCGCTGGTCGATGTTGAGGCGGTCAAGGGCCATGTCGGCCAGGTCCTTGGTGACGTCGCCGGAGCCATGGACTTGTGCGAAATCGCGGACGCGACGGAGGAGGCGGTTGCCGATGCGCGGCGTGCGCCGGGAACGGATCGCCATGGCCTCGAGCGCATCGGGAGCCACGGGGAGGTTGAGCAGCTGGGCGCTGCGGTCCAAGATCTCGACCATGTCTTCGCGCGTGTAGAAATCCAGATGGAAGATCGAGCCGAAACGGTCGCGGAGCGGGTTTCCGAGCAGCGACATGCGGGTGGTCGCGCCGATGAGCGTGAAGCGCTTCAAGTCAAGCCGAACCGTGCGGGCCGTGGGGCCCTTGCCGATGACGATGTCGAGCGCGAAATCTTCCATGGCGGGATAGAGGACCTCTTCGATGGCCCGATTCATGCGATGGATCTCATCGATGAAGAGGATGTCTCCCGTTTCGAGGCCAGAAAGGATCGCCGCCAGGTCGCCGACCCGTTCAAGCGCGGGGCCGCTGGTGATCTTGATGGCCGAGCCCATCTCGTGGGCGATGACGTGGGCAAGGGAGGTCTTGCCGAGGCCCGGGGGGCCGTAAAACAGGAGGTGTTCGCAAGGCTCGCCGCGTTTTTTGGCGGCCTCGAGGAAGATGCGCAGGTTTTCTTTCACGGCCCGTTGGCCGATGAACTCGTCGAGGGTTTTTGGGCGGAGCGCCAAATCGACCGCGCCTTCTTCGGGCGTGCGGCTGTGCGGGTCGAGCGTCCGTTCGGCGACGGGCGCTTGCGCTTGGATGTCGTCAAAAGAAAAGGCCTCCATGCGCCCACTACACAGGGAAAAAGCGTCTTCGTCAACTTGGCGAAGGGTTCCCAAAAAAAGATCCCCGCCGGAGGCGGGGATCGTTTCGTCAGTACGCGCCGGCACGGACGGTCGTGCGGGCGGCGCCGTCCTTGTTCGTCGTGACCTCGAGCTTGGTGAGGCCGTTGGGAGCGAGGGGGCGGGTCGGGAGGTCGGACCAGGTGAAGTCGGGCCAGGCGAAGGTCGGGGCCTCGGCCAGGGCGTTCCCGGTCGGGCGGAAATCGTTGCCGGCGAGGTTCGTGAAGCCGGGTTCGCTGCCGTTGATCGTGTTCTCGCGTTGGAGCTGGGCGACGTTGCAGGTCGGGTTGGTATCCGCGCAGCCGCCCTCTTCGCGGTAGATGCCGATGTCGGTCGCGTTGCCGTTCCAGATGACGTTGCCCTTGATTTGGAGGTTGGTGTCGGTGTGCTGCAAGCCGCTCAAGCCAGTTCCGGCGGGAGCCATGCGGGCGCGGCCGATTTGGAACATGTAGGGGATTTCTTGCCCGCGGGCGCCGTAGAAGATGTTATTGTAGACGTAGACGTTGCGGTTCGGGATGGGGGCGACGACGTCGGCGCTGAGGGAACCCCAGGCGCCGGCATCCATGCGCGTGCTACAGGCGGCGCGATTGCCGTCGCATTCGCGGCCACCGTGGTTGGCCTCGAAGAAGTGGTCGCGCGTTCCGGCCCGGACCAGCGTGTTGTGGGCGAGGAGGATGTTGTAGCCGCCATTGACGCCCATGCCGGCGGTGCCGGTGTCGCGGATCACGTTGTTCACGAAGGTGATGCCGTAAGCCTCGTAGTGCAGCCACGGGGATTCCATGAATTCGAGGCCCGCGCCTTGGCCGGCGACAAAGCCCCCGGTGCCGCAGTTGAAGATCTCGTTGCCTTCCCAATGGATATACGCCGATCCGCCCTTCACGTAGGCGCACCAGTCTTGGGCGTTTGAGATTTTGCTCCGCAAGACGTGGCCGTATTGGACGGCGACGAAGTCGATGGCGTTGTCGTCTGCCCCGGAGATCTCGCTATCCTCGATGTAGAACCGTTGCGATTGGTTCACCTTGAGCGTTTCGTGGGCGGAACGGTTGCCGCCGCTGAGCTTCATGCCGCGGAGAAGGGTCGTGTCGCATTTTTCACAGTGGAACGCATCACCGGCGGGTCGCGGAATGATGTTGAAGTCAAGCGCGTAAAAATGCTTGACCCCATACATGTTGATGTCGCCCTCGAACGTCGCCGTGCCGCGTCCGTCTGCCGCCTGGAAAACGATGGGGAATTGGGCGGTTCCTTGCTTGTTTTCCCAGTAGTTTGGGAGGTGGTCTTCAGGATAGGTTCCGGCCACGAGCTGGACGCGGTAACCGGTTCCGGTCAGGACCCCGTTGGGGATGCGGCGCCAGGCTTCGTAGACGTGTTGGACGGCCGTGGCACGCGTGTTGCCGTCGTTCGCGTCATTTCCACGGACCGGATCGACCCAGATATCGCGGAGCGTGGGGGTACCGATATCGAAGGCGGTGGCACCCGGGACCGGCGTTGGGG
>CAZIMD010000005.1:0-10091 GCA_964540365.1 uncultured Gammaproteobacteria bacterium | reverse complement strand
GTCCGGCGCGCATTTGCGGAGTCGGCATCGACCAGGATGGTGTAGGTGCCGGCCGCTAATGCGTCACTCGCTTGCAGAAGGAGCGTCCCACGAGAGGATCCCTTCGCGATGATGAGTGGGGATGCGGTCAGTCCGGTCGGGGCTTGGAGGATGCGGATTGTCACGTCCTCCTTGGTCTTCCAGCGGTTCACGCCAAGCGGAATGAAGACGCCGTTGCCTTGACGGACCGAAAATCGGCTCGCATTCGCCCAAAGGGAGAACGTTTGTGCGGCCGGGCTTTGGACGTTCAAGGTGAAATGGAGGCTCGAGCTGATGTCGCCATCCGTAGATACGACCTGGAACGGGAAAACGCCAAGCGGGCTTTGGGCCGTGGTGCGGATGCGGAGCGTGCTCGCGCTGCTGAGGAGGGTGGGCGTGAACGTGGCCGTGATCCCTGCCGGCAGTCCTTCTACGCGCAACGGCGGCCGTCCCTTGTAACCGGAGAGGCGCTTAAGCCGGATGGCTGTGGTGATGGTCGCTCCGCGATTGAGGGAAAGGGTGCGGTTGGCTGGCCCTGCTAATTGGAAGGATGGGGCCGTAACCGTGGCCGCTTCTGCGACGGGGACGGTCGGCTGACGGACGGCGAGAACGCCACCCGCAAGTACGGCCAGTCCGATGACGGCCGCAAGCGAACGCCCGAGGCGGGTGAGGGGGGAGATGTGAGGCATATGGGTAGGGTAGGGGATGGAAAAGAGGAGGGCAACACGCGGGATCTTGCAAAGAATAGAAGACGGAAAGGGTAGGGAGATCTTACATGCATGCGAAAATAGGGGATTTTCGGTTTTCCTTACCTAAGGCGTCGGATGGCGCGCGCCGCCGTTTACGACTGGGTGCCCTTAAGGTTCCGGAATCGTGCTAGACTGGGTCTCAAACGATATGGAATCATATACCGCTTCCATGGTCCCTGACACGGACCCGCGTTATCGGGAGGCGCGCCAAGAAATGGTGGCCGAAAGACGTAATCCGTTCTGGGGTGAGCGGGAGCTGAAGCGGCAGGCGGGCAGCGCTGAGCGACTTGCGAAATATGAGGCGATCATTGCCCGGACCTTCGAGGATGAGCAGCGAACCCGCGACTTATTGATGAATCCTCCTGCGGGAGTGAGTGCGGATGAGTTGCATGCGGATCTGCAAATATTCGAGGAGCATCGCGCGCTGTTTACGCAGGACCACTTCGAAGAGAAATACGCGTTACACAATCTCGTTTCTCATCTTGTCGCGGATGCGGTCCTCGAAGGGAGGGTGGAGCCGAACGGGGATCGGGCACGTTTCCTGCGTCGTGAGGTCGCCGCCATGTTTCTCGCCCCCGAGGTGCGCGAGGAAACGCGACAACAGTTCGGCGGCGATCTCCAAGGATTCACATTGCAGGCGTTGCGGGACCGATTCGGAGAATGGCGTGCGGATGTCCCTCCTGAATTTTTGGTGAAGGTGGTGCGGGCGCATCAGGAGCGCATGAACGCTCGCCAAGAGCAGGCAGAGGCGATCTTTGAGGCGACGAAGGCCGAATTTTTGAGCGCAATCCAGCGAGAAGTGGATAAGGGGGCATTGCCTATCGATATGGAAACGGTCCATCGGCGACTGGGGATGGTCCGTGTCCAGCTGTGGGACCGTTTGCTGGAACCGTTTTCCTCTCAGCAGGGGGCGCATGGCAGCGATGGCGTGATAAGCTTCTATTCATCTGCCTTGGAGGTGGGCCAGGAACAGCGGTTACGGAAGACGATTTTCCATGAGTTGACGCATGAGATCGCGGGAAAATCGATTCAACTCATACCGGAAGCCAAAGGCGGTTCAGGTGGCCTGCGTGCGTTCGAACGCAAGTCCGGGATTGAGATGGCGCACGATAGCCGCGCAGAACTCGTCAAGCGGTTCACTTGGCTGAATGAGGCGATCACCGAATGGTATGCCTTGCGCCTGTCCGGCTCTGGCCGCGGAGCGGTTGCGTCCCCCGATGGCCCACCCGGGCCTGAATATAAAGGTTCCAAATCGTATGTGGAGGAGCGCCAGGAGCTGGACCGCCTCTTCGCGCGCGGCTTGCCTGAGCGGTTGGTGCTGGACGCGTATTTTGAGGATATCCGCTCGGACCAGCCGCCGCACGCTCGTGGGTTGGCTTTCGCGGCCCTTTTGCGCAACATTCGTGCGCTTGAAAACGATCCTCTGGCGTTTGCGCGGCTAGAACATCGGTTCGCGCTTAAAGACGCTGCATCGTTCTTATCGAAAAAGGGTTTCCGTAAGGCGGATCGGTTTGGGGCGGAGGAAGAGCGGCGGTTTCCGTCCGGAACGCTCCTCTATCCCGTCACCGTGTCCATCGGCATCCAGGAATCAGCCCGGGCCTCTGCCTCCTTCGTCTATGTCGCGCGTTCCGATACGAGCGTCTCGGCGGAGGAGGGTCGGGTACGCATGCAGGAGGCCCTGGAGGCGCTTCAATCAAAAATGGGGGGTACAGCACGTTGCCTGTATCGCGTGGGGGAGCCGCGTAGGGTTTGATTGGGAGCCTTGGCGGCGCAGGAAAATGATTCTATGATAGGCCCATGGTCTGGCTCCTTGACGTGTTTGATGTCCTGTTGCATGTCGACCTGTATTTGGCGCGGCTCATTGAGTATTTCGGGTCGTGGTCGTATGTCGCGTTAGGGTTTTTCATCTTCATCGAGACGGGGGTCGTCATCGCGCCGTTCTTGCCGGGGGACGCCTTCATGTTCGCGGCAGGGGCCTTGGCGGCGCGTGGAACGCTTAGCGTACGGGCGCTTTATCCCATCTTCGTGGTTGCGGCGATCCTGGGCGATACGGCGAGTTACCTCATCGGCCGCTGGTGCCGGCAGTGGCTGGCGGAGGACCGCAGCATCCGCTGGATCAAGCGGGAACATTTGCAGCAGACCGAGGCCTTCTACGAAAAGCATGGCCCACGCATGGTTGTGATCGCGCGGTTTATTCCGGTCCTGTGTTCGTTGGCCCCGTTCGTGGCGGGCGTTTCGCGCATGAATTATGCGACGTTTTTGGGGGTGAATGCCTTAGGCGGATTCCTTTGGGTGACGGCATTCTTGTGGGCGGGGTATTTTTTCGGGGCGATCCCGTTGGTCCAGCAGCGTTTTTCCGTCTTCGTGGCGGGGGTCGCGTTCCTGACGGTCCTGCCGCTCCTGGTTGACCTTTTCAAGCGCCTCCGCGCCCGTCGCCGAGCGCGTCGGGCGGCTGCCTCTTCGTCATAAGTCAGCCGGCCTGGAAAAAAACGGTCTGCCATGATAGAACGGGGGCCATGCCCAGGTGGCGGAATGGTATACGCAGCGGACTTAAAATCCGTGGCCGCAAGGCATGAGGGTTCGATCCCCTCCCTGGGCACCACGCAAAAACTCGCTCCTCTGAGCGAGTTTTTGAGTAGAGGCGAGGGCTCCAGCGCGCCTCAATGCCCTTGACGGAATGCCAAAATGGGGTAATCTGCGCCCCAGAGGTGCCATCATGGATCCGTTCTCCTGGTTCGCGGAGCTTCCCGTCGCACACCGTCTTCTCACGACCTACCTCGCCTTCACGTGGTTCGCGACGCTCATCTGGGTCATGCTCGGCGGGACCGGTCGCGATGGCGAGGGCGGCAAGCGCTCGTGGATCGACGCCATCCTTGTGGCCATCGCGCCGCTGATCCCGCTCATCGCGATCGGGGTCAACATCTACGATGCGGTGCAGGCCTCCCGCGCGCGTCGCCACACCCCTTCACCGCCCGATGCGCCCAGCACCCCTACGGCGACGAGCGGATGACCCTCCTCGGCTTCGGCCGTTTTTCTTTTTGTTCCAATCGTTGACGGAATGCCTATTTCTTGCTAAGAATCACCCGTTCCTTGTGAAAGGAGGGACGCATGATCCAGCTCACGAACGAGCAGCACGACCGGCTCAAGAACCGCCTCCAGGGCCTCTGTTCCGGGGCCTATATGGGGGACCTGCTCGGGTTTCCCTGGGAGTGCATGACCCGGGAGGTCATCCTGAAGGAGACGGGCGGGCGGGGTGTCGAAGGGACGCATACGCCGTTCAAGCCCAGGCGTCTCGACCCGCAGTGGGGTGATCGTCTCGAGTACCGCTGGTCGGACGACTGGCGGCTGACACGGGCGATCGGGGAGGCGCTGTGCCGCGACCATTCCATGGACGCTCCCCTGGCGCATGTCCAGGCGCACCTGCGTGCCATGCGGGAGGGGGCGGTGGTATGGGGGCCGACGGTTCTCGCGGGCCTGGCATCGCGCCAAGTCTGGCTCGATACGCGTGGGATCGGTGGCCTGTCGCCGACGGTCCCCGTGCCGGTCACGGCCGCCAACCAGATGGGCACGGGCGTCCTGATGAAGATCTCGCTCATGGCTCTCCCGGCCCTTTTTGAAGGGCTGGGCGCGAGTACGATCCATTCGAAGCGTTCGTTCCTGCGCGAGCTGTACGATCTGGGGCGCCTGACGCATGCGGGGGATGCCGTCCTCGTGACGATCCCGTACGTGCTGCTGATCGCGCAGTATCTGGACCCGCGCCGTGCGGACGGGGAGCCGCGCGTCGTATGGAAGGACCTCGAGGGCTGGATCCGCGCCCTGGAAGAGATGCCCAGCCTCCTCGACGATCACGCGAGCGACCTTCGCGCTTCCGAGCTCGTCTATTCGGCCGCCTATGGCATCTGGGATGCGTTTCGGCTGCTGGACGAAGACCCTTCCACGGCCGATCCGGAGCATCCGTTCCTCACCCGTATCGGGCGTTCCGAGATGGCGGATGAGGCGCTCGCGCGCAACGCCGCTGATCCCAGCAAGATCGGCCTCACCAACGCCCAGTACGCGCTCGTCCAGGCGCTGCTGCTCGATTCGCCCGGTCCCTCGCTTCCGGCGGCCGTCCTCGCCGCCGTCAACCGGGGCGGGGATACCGACACGCACGGCTGCATCACGGGCGCCTACGCGGGTGCGTACCACGGCTGGAACGAGGAGACGCTGCCCGACTGGTGGAAGGAACACGATGCGCCGGCCCGCGCCTTCGCGGCGGAGATGTTCGAGCGGTACGTGATCCCGCGCGTCCAGATCGTCTGACGGCTTCTGCCCCCGAACGTTTCGGGGGATTTTTATACGAAAAATGGCCTGGAAAGCCATTTCATTGGTCTTCGAAGAGGTCGCCCGGATCGGGCACCTGCCGCAGGACGTCCGCGTCCGCAAACGCGTGCGTGCTGAAGATCGGCGCGTCTTCGCTGTATTTCGTCATTTCCGCGTTCGGAAGCGTCACGATCGCGCGCGTCCAACGGGGGCCGGCATAGGCTTCCGCGAGGGTCTCGTTCGCCAGCCACCGGAGATGGTTCGGCGCCGTCACGAGGTAGACGTGTGGCCGTGTTTTGGCCTTGACCAGCGTTCCGGGCGGCTCGGTCATGTCGCCGCCACGAAGCAGGTCGTTGAGGGCGGTCGTGCCGATCACGGTGGCCTCGATGGGATAGGGATACCAGCGGAGCGTCCGTCCGAGGCCTTCGAGGAGATGGACGCGGTTGTTCTGCCCTAAGACGTACACGGGTTCCTCCTCGTTTGTGCGGATTTGCGTGCCCGCGGTGATCGTGCGGCTGCCGTTCTCATTGCGCGTGACCGTGCCGCCCGAAAAGACGGGCGAGAACAGGTCGCCGGGCGCGGCGGGCGAGAAAAAGAAGAGCGAGTCCTCGTCTTGCTCGATGGTCTCGTCCTCATGGACGGTTTCCGCGGCGACGGTGCGCCGGTTGGGAAGGAAGACGGGCTGACGCTCGTCGTTGAACCAGAAGACATCGCCCGTCCAGCTCACCCGGTGCCGGCTCTTTGGGCTGGCCAGGCGAAGCGAACTCGTGGCCGCCTCGATCCGCGTGAAGGCGATGAGGAGGGTCGAGCTGGGGCTACTGGCATCCAGTTCGTCGATGGCGAAGGGCTCGGCCTCGGGGGTGAGCTTGTAGAACAGGGAGCGTTCGACGACCAGGTCGGGGCCCACATGGGCGACCAGGCCGCGGCCGGTGGTGGCGATCTCGGTTTTTCCCACGAATCCGCCTTCGGCGAGGAAGAGCGCCGTTCCGGAGATTTGGCGGAAAACGCTGTTCGCGATCGAGGGACGGCCGCCTTCGACGCGGAGCCCGTCACCGTTGATGCCACGCAGCACGAGGTCACGGACGCGCAGGTTCGTGGAAGAGGCGGACAGGAATAGGGCGCTCGAGCTCCCATCGCCGACCTGTTCGATGCGCAGTCGGTCCCACCGTTGGGTAAGGCAGGCGCCTGTGCATTGCAGGGCCGAGCCGCTGTCGCGGATGGTCGTATGCGCGATCGTGCCGTATTCCCAGCGCCGGCCGTTGCCGTTCAGGGCTGTTCGGCAATGTTCGAGGCGCAGGTGGGTAAATTCGAGGTCTTGCACGTCGCTCGCGAGCCGGATGCAGTCGCCGGGCGTGACTAGTTCTTCGCCCGTGACGGCAAACCCTTCTAGGCGGACATGTGAGGCGGCGATTTCTGCGGGCTGTTGCGCGTCCTGAAGCGCGAAGATGACCTGATCGTCGCTTTTTTCTGGACGGATGACGAGCGGATCCTGGGCGGTCCCGCCGCGCGTGACCCGTCCGAATTGCCCGTACCGGCCGTTTTTGAGGATGATGGTCCGACCGAGCTGTGCCGCGTGCCCGGGCGTCAGGAACGGATGCGAGGGCGAGCCGTCCCCGGTCGCGTCTGACCCGTTCGGGGCGACCCAGGTCACGCGTTCAGGCAGGGCTGGCGCCACATAGGCGTCGGGCGTGAGGGCTTGCGTATCCGCAAACACGGCCTGCGGAAGGAGGCAGGCCGCGCAGGCGAGAAGGCAGGCGAACCGGAACGTCATACGGGGGGGAGGGGATGGTGGTGCCCATGTGCGGCTGCGGTCTCGTGCTTGTGCCAGCCGGGACGGTTGACGGCCCAGGCCGCAAGGAGCGCCGTGATGGGGACGGTAAAGATGAGGCCGATCGTGCCGCAGAGGGAGCGGATCACTTCGTCGACGACCGTATCAAAGTTCATGAATTTTAGCCAAGACTGGCCGTATTGCTTGTAGAGGAGGAGTGAGGAGAGCGAGGCGCCGACGTATGCGTAGATGAGGGTGTTCGCCAGGGCGGACATGTGGTCGCGCCCAACCACCATCCCGGACAGGAACAGCTGCTTGAAGCTGAGCCGTGGGTTTGCGCGGTGCACTTCGGAAACGCCGGACACGATCGAGACGGCGACGTCCTCAAGGATCCCCACCGACGCGATGATGATCCCCGCAAACAGCAGGCCGCGCGGGTCCAGGGCGGGGTTCTTCTGGAAGAACAGGCGGTCTTCCTCGGTGCTTAAGCCTGACAGGTGCGTCATGTCCACGAACACGACCGACAGCAGGTACGCGACCAGTGCCCCGCCCATAGTCCCGGCGGCCGTCACCAGCGCTTTTTTGTTCCAGCCGGTCGCCAAGCCGCACGAGAGGATCGTGAAGAGCCCTCCCAGCGCGATCGCCACGGGGACCGGATTCCAGCCCGCCAAGAAGGCCGGGATCAGGATATAGGCGATGAGGCCCAACGAGATCCCGATCGAGAGGGCGACCTTCACGCCCTGCCAGCCCGCAAGCAGGATCAGCATCAGGACGAACAGGAGGATCAGGAGGACGATCGCCCCGCGCCGATCAAAGCCCTCAAGGTAGATATCCCACGCTTCTGGCGTCTCGCCGCGCTGCAGGAACGTCACCATCGTGTCCCCTTCGGAGGGGCGCAGCTTGTACGGGTTTCCGCCTACCTCGTTGAGGATCGTCCGTTCCTGCCCTTCCAGGGGGCCGGAGAGGAATTTCAGGCGATAGACCTCGACTTGCTGGCTGGTCGTCGAGCTGGTCTGTTGCGTTTCCGTGTCGATGCTGACGATCCGGGCCCGTTCGTAGAGGCCTTCCGCCTGTTGGTCGGCGGTTTGGGCCATGGCGGGCGCCAGGCAGGCGACGAACGCGACGAGCGAGACGGCAAGCGTAGCCAGCAGACGACGGGCGATCATATGCCTTCCAGGCTAGCAGACCCCGGCGACCAAGGGTAGGGCATATGGTAGGCGCCTTCCTGCCTGGCCCAGGTTTCGGCCCACTGGACGATATGCGCCAATCCGCGTACGTCATCCTCGTTGTAGCGGCGGAGGGAAGTCGCGAGATCCGGGTCACGCGTCTGCTGCCAGGCCTCGTAGACGTAGATCGAATCCCGTCCGTGGCGGATCTCCTCGCGCCAGCGATAGCCTAAGAACGCGGCCACGCTCTTGAGGCTGTAGAAAAACAAGGGGAGCACGAGCGTGTCACGCACGAGTTCCTTCACGTCAACCAGGCGGCTCAGGAATTGCGCGAGCCAAGGGTTCTGTTCGGACCCATAGCGCGTTGCGAGGCCTGTGAGGCGGGTCATTTCGTAATCGCCGTAGTGGTAGGCGCGGTAATTCGGGGGAAGGGTCTGCAGGAAGGCGAGCAGGCGTTCCCACAGGTCGCGTTCCGACGAGCCATCGAAACGGTCCAGGGCCTGTGCGCTCCAGGATCCGTCTGCCTGCTGGATCCAGAAGCCGTACAGGTAATCCTCATCGGTGCCGGGATGGCTTTCGATATCGAAGAAGACGGGCGCGTGTGCAGATGGGCTGGGCCACGGTTCGCGCACGATCACCGCCCGGTCGATGAGGCTGCGGGCCTGCTTCTGCAGGCGAAGCAACCCGCGGAGCGTGAGTCCCGGCGCGGCGCCATCGAGCTGGAGCGGATCCATGTCGGCCGCTTGGTGGACCGTTTCGATCCCTTGCGCGCGCAACCCGCTCATCTGTTTTTGCGAGATGCTGAACAGGAGAGCGATGTCATCGCGTTCGGTCGCGAGCCGGAGGCAGGCGTTGCCCCAAGGGGACGTATCCGCGCACCCTTTTCGGTAAACGGGCTCCGGGCACTCCCCGTCGATGGTCCGCCGCAGCCGTTGCGTGAACTCCCGGTATTCCTCCATCGATTCGGTGGATTCCGGCGAGAGGATGGCGCCGTCCCGATTAACGCACAAGAGCGCCGTCGGGGCGGCCCCTTGGATCGCCTCGATCAGCTCGGCATAGAAAAACAGGCGAAAGGTCTCGTCTTTTCGCAAGCGGGTCCCCCGGCGCACGTCGATCGGGATGTACAGGAAATCACCAAAGCGGCTCCGTCCTGGGCGGCGCAGCAAGGCGGTCGGGTGCCCTTCGCGGTCGTCCGTGAGGAGGCAGGGGTGGAGGATCGCCGGTACCCCGGCTTGCATGAGGCGCTCGGTGGCGCGGAATCGCTCTTCCGGTGTTTCGCCTTCAACCGGCTCCGCTTTGGGGGCAACCGCCTTCAGGAGCTCCGTCTCGTTCCAGAGGCTCTCCCAGAGGTCACTCGCGTGCGCGCCTGCTTCGGCACGCTTGTCCTTGGGGTCGCCAAACCGTTCCCAGTAGGGCCAGTGGGGGCACACGAAGGCGTGGGCCAGGTCGAGATCGGTGAGGCGGGAAGCGGGCATGCGGGGCATGGTAAAACGAACGGTCGGGAAAGGCCAGTTGGGAGAAAGAAAACCACCGAGCGGGGCTCGGCGGCTTATTTCGTTTCCTTGTGGGCCTTGTGGCCCTTGCAGTGCTTGCAGAACTTGTTCATCTCGAGGCGGACCTTGAGTTTCGGGTTGCGCGTCGTGTTGTAGTTGTTCTCGCCGCACTCGGTGCACTTGAGGCGGACCATGGTCTTTTGGGGCATAAGGGGGAAAATCAGTGATGGGTTGGATCTTGCCAGAGATTGGCGGGTTTGGGAAGGGGGTGGCCCCACATCCGGTGCGGCGCTTCCTGCGGAACATCAACGGCCCCTGGCCACGTCCCTCGGGCGGGCCTGGCAACGGGTCGCAGATGATCTTAAGAAAAAGCCTTATCTTAGCGAAATAGCGATCAGAGGTGGAGCCGGCGACCGGATTCGAACCGGTGGCCTGCTGTTTACAAAACAGCTGCTCTACCGCTGAGCTACGCCGGCAGATCGTGGGGAGAGGATAGCGGCCCAGGCGGGTTTTGTCAATGTCTTGAGAAAAAGAAAGACCCCGCGACACCGGACGGTGCAGCGGGGCAGGGAAGGCGGGTCAGGCCTTCGGGGTGGGG
>CAZIMD010000004.1:25513-37880 GCA_964540365.1 uncultured Gammaproteobacteria bacterium | reverse complement strand
CACCCCCGCCCCGTCACTGATACATGACAGGGCCTGCCCGCCACGGAGCGACTCCAGTCCTCCGTGGCGGCGCCTCACATGAGCGGTTTTCCCCAAGAATGAGGAAGAAATCTCATGCGAGGAACTCTCTTTCAAGCGTGCATCGGCATGGGGCTGATGCGGAACTTGGGATGGAACCTCGGAACAAGGAGACGACATGATCGAGATGACGTTCGTGGACGGCAAGCAGGTGAGCTGGCCCGCGATGAAGGCGCTCATGCGCCTCGTGGCGGCACTGGATGCGCCCGCCGTGGAGGTGGTCCGGATCACGGCCACGGAGGTGGTGGTCCGCCGACCCGGGGGCGGCCTCCTCGAAGAGCGCCCCGGCTCGCTGAGCTTCCTCGGAGAACCCTCCGAGATGGACCTCCTCATCGAGGTCGCGCGCCACGCCGTGTGGCTGCAGCACGGTGAAGAGGCCATCGGGAAGCTGTGCACCCCCGAGAACGAGAGGCGGCTGCGGGCTGAGCCGCACGCCGAAACCCCGAACCGCGAACGCTACATGCTGAACAGCGGCCGCGCCGCCCTGGCCTACGCCCTCGGCTTCACGGAGATCGAGGAGATCCCCTTCCAGGACATCTGGATGCTCCGTTCGACGGCGGACTGCTACGCCCTCCTCGAGATGATGGTCTGGGAGGTCCAGGCCGGTCGAGACCCCCGCACGGTGTACGAGGCGTTCAAGACGCCCGACCTCGCGGCGTAGCCCCCCCTCCTAGAGGCACCTCGCGAGTCCGCCTTCGGCCCTTCGGACGCACAGCCCCTCTTCCGCCGCGGACCTGCTCCGCGGCGGAAACCACCTCCTGCCGGGCGCACGCATAGCGCCCGGCCCCTTCCCCGAATCGTCCAGTAACAGGATCCAGTCGCACGCCGCCCCCTGCGGCCTGGAAGTCACCGCTAATGAAACTGAACGGTTCAGGGAAGGACGTAACGGCTTCAAAAAAAGAGAACGGAGGAAGACGATGCTGAAGATTACTTGGATGGGCCGGAACGCGAAGCCCGACGCCGTCCCCACCCTCAACGAGGCGCTGGCGGCGCTGGCGAGCCTGATCGACGCGCATGCGGCGATCCACTTGATCTCGGCCAAGCGTATCATCTTGACCACCCAGGGATGCTTGGGAGAGGCCAAAGACCGAACGACCATCACGGTCGCCGACGAGGACGGCCTCGCGCCGCCGCTCATCGCCCTGGCGCGGAACGCGCTGTTCTTTCTGCGGCGAGTAGACAAGCCCTACGACCTGCAGATGATCGAAAAGGACCAGCACTACACGGAGAAGGCCAATCTGCGATTCGGCCCCCGACCCGACCGCGAAACCGGGTTCTACGTCTGCGGTCGCAAGGGCGCCGCCGCCCTCCTGTTCACCCTCGGGATCCAGGGGCGGGACGCGTTCGCTCGCCTGGACAAGCTCACCGTGCGCGACCTGGAGACGTTCGCCGAGGAAGCGCTCGCGGGCAACCCCATCGAGATCGCCGAGGGGTACGGGATCATCGAATAGACAGAAAAAACTGAGGAGTGAAAGAAAAAATGGTCAACATCACGGAAATCGGCTACGAGGTCCAGCCCTCGAACGCCATCGCCCTCAACGAGGCCCTACTGCTCGTTCGCCGCCTCATGGACCGCGGCGCGGAGGTGAAGGCCTTCACCGCGACCGAGATCATCTTCCGGGCCCCCGATCCTTCATCCCCCGACGTGCGAGAGATCGCGCTCTCGGGCACGGGGGAGGACTTCGCCGAGCTCGCCGCCCTGGTTCGCGACACGCTCGCCTTCCACTGCGGTTCAGCCGCACTCATCCTCTTCAAGGACCTCATGCGGAAGCAACCAGAGGGGCGGAAGCTCAACCTGCGCGAGCGCCCGATCCCGCCCATGGCGGCCAACGGCAAGTACTACCGCGAGACCGGATTCGCGGGGACGCTGGCGCTCGCCAACCACCTCGGGATCGACTGGGATGACGGCCTCTACCCGTTCCGCCACGTCGCCACGTCCGACGTCCTCGACCAGCTCTTCGGCGCCATGCTGGACGCGAAGGTCCAGGGCAAGAACCCCGTGGACGTCGCGCTCGAGTGGGGCGTCCCTCCGAAGAACTGAACCCGTCCACAAGCGACGCGGCCTGCCCATCCGGCGGAACACACGTTCCGTCGGATGGGCGCCTCACATCTGACCTGCATCTAGATTTTCCCTAGATTAAGCGCAGATGCGAGGAATTCCCCTCGACCAAATGGAGACACCGTGACCGTGCTCGGCCTGTTCGTCTCCTACATCGACGCCTTCTTCTCCAGCCTTGCGCCCGATCCGGACACCTGTCCGGATCCTTCTTTTATCTTAGCGAAAATTCGACGAAACTGATGCTCGCCCCTTGACCATTCCCCCATCTTCTGTATGATCAGCTTTCCGGAAAGGGGGTGACGGATGCAGATGGCGGATGGCGACATTCCGGCCTTTCGGTTCCCGGCACCGGAGCCGGTCAAAGAATTCCTCGATCGTGAAAAGATTCTCCCCCTTCAAGAGCGGCTGAACGCCCTCTACGCCGACCAGGAGCGGCTCATCCACGAACAGCAGCACCATCGCTTCGAAGCCGTCGCCCGCCACCTCAGGGAGATCATCCAGGTGGGGCAGGTGGTGAGTCCGGGCGAGATTCCGGTGATCGCGCTCCTGCATGGCGAGTTTTGGGTGGCGAGCGGCACAAGCGGGCACTCCGATCTGCCGCCGTTCCTGCTCAAGGACGACTACCCGAACCCGCATGCGCATCAGTTCCGTTTCCTGGCAGCGGATGGGGCGCCCACACGGTTCCTCGCCGCCCTCGAAGCGGCCGTGGACCCCCTCGGGTATGGCGTAGCCATCCGCAACCTCGGGATGGCGGCGCGCCCTGCCCCGTACATCGTCCTCGTTCCCAAGGCGGCCGCGCCATGAGGGCCACGATCCGTCTCAGCCCCGGAACGGACATGGGTCGGCATCCCACGCCAATCACCTTGTGCGGCGCATGGACGATCAGCTCCCCGAGATGAGTGCGGGAGGGCGGGATCTCGCATGTGTCGGTGATCGCGCCGCGTTTCTGTATCAAGCGCCTCCCCCCCCGTTTCAAGCGGGGGTTTTTAAAACCAATTTTCTCTTATTCAAGCCTTTTTCGATGCCAGAATCAGCCCCCATCCCTTGACAGGAACAGCTTTTTCAGGTAGCCTCAGGAACCGGTTTCACGATTCGTCCAACAACAAGGAGAACACCCCATGCGTCTTTCGTTCTGCCTCCTCAGCCTCGCGCTCGCCACCGGCTGCGCCGCCGTCAACACGCCGAGTCACCCCACGGCGTACGAGCAGGCCACCTTCGGACGCCCGGGGTGGCTCCGGCTCCAGGCCGACGGGTCGAGGCCCTGGATCGTCTTCGTCTGCGAATCCCCGCGCCGCTGCGCGTTCGTCGGCCTGTTCCAGTCGGGCCAGGTGGCGCGCATCCGCTGGCGCACCGGCGACCAGGTGATGGTCAGCGACGGCGCGCGGTTGGTGCAGACCCCCGAGGCCGACGGCCGCGTCCTCGACCGCGACACCTGCAGCGGCGCCTTCCGCGGCGAGGTCCGGGTGACGGTCGGGATGCGCGGGGACTCGGAGCCCGTGCGGGTGCGCCGCTTCCGCGCCCCGAACGCGACCGATGACATGTCCTGCCGGCACGAGTATTTCCTCGTCGAAGCGGAGCGCTGAAGCGTCTCGATCCCGGCATGTTCATAAAAGAAGGAAGAAAGGGACTCCGATGGGTCAGCTGAAGCCCGTCCACCTGTTCGCCTTTACCAACCCCTTCCTGGCCGAGCATAAGGGGCTCCGCGACGCGATCAGCGCCTTCCTGGCGGAGGAGGGGTTCTGCATTCCCCCGACCGTGTACCTCATCACGGGCGACCAGCGCATCCACATGGGGAACCTGATCTACGTCAGCCCCTCGCACGCCATCGCGGAGATGCGGCAGGACGCACCCGGCCCCACCTTCATCCTGCTCAACGAGGCAAGGGACGCGGACCTGCTCCCCCTCATCGCGGCGGTCGGAACCTGCCCCCGGACGGTCCGGGCGGTGAAGGTTCTGGGCATGCAAGCGATGGAATACCCGCTCAAGCTCCGCCGTCCCTAGGACGCCCGACTGCTCTTGCCTAGCGACGCTCTTGATCGGGGGTTTCGTTGGGCTCTTTCTCCAAATCCCTCTTGAACCCGAGGCGGATTCGGAGAAGGGCCTCGGCGAACGACACGGAAAATTTTTCGCAAAAGGAGAACCGTTCATGGAAGGGCTCTACGCCGAAGGCGGCGACCGCGACGGCAATGACCTCATCATCCTTTGCCTCGGCAGGGACGGCTACCTGCTCGCACCGCAGCCGCCCCGCATGGACCGTGACGGGCGCTGGGTGAGTGAGCATCGGATCGTCAAGCGAATGTCGCTGCGGGCCGCGCAAAAGCACCTCGGACAGGAGGGCCACACGGTCCCCGTCTCGTCGATTTGGGGGAAATACCCGGCCCTGCGTCGCTTCATCGAGGCGCGCGTACCGGGGCGCGAGCTGTACCGGGTGGCGCCGCACGGGTCGCTGCTGGTGCGGGTGCATTGGATCCGACCGGCCCCGAACGGTCCGACCGAGGAGAACGCGAGCCTGAGCGTCTCCGACCCGGTCCCGACCGGCGGAAGGCGCTTCAGCTTCGTAGAGTGGGAGCACCTCGCCCTGCGCACCATCGGCCGCCCATCGACCCATCTGATGCGGCATCGGGAGACGATCGTCTGCATCCCTCCAGGGGGACCCGCCATCGAGCATGTGAACCGGCACGGGAAGCTGCTCTGTTCGGCGCGATGGCCTCCGCCCGGCATGCCCGCTCCGCCACCCGTGGCGTGAGCGGGTGTTTTTTTGTTCAGCCCCTCCATTCCTTGACAGGAGTTGGGATTCGTGCGATCATCGGGCATTGCCTGTTCCATAGAAGAAAGGACCGCCATGGAGAACGCGATCTTCATCGACCTCAAGCACCACCCCGAAGAAGCCTGGCCGCTCCCCACCCCCACTGCGCTCGAAGCTCCCGACCGGAGCGGACGCCTGGTCTTCGTCGGCATCCGCACGCTCGTCATGGAGGCGGCATGCCGGCAGATCCCCCGGAAGAGCGCCTGGGGCGTGCGCGATTCGAAGCATTCGGACCAGCGCGGCATCGGCCAGCGCCTCATCGACCTTCTCGGCGCGTCGAATCACGCCGACGGGGCACATCCGCAAGGCTTCATCCCCACAAGCGAGATCCCCATCTTCGTCATGGACGCCCCGACCCTGCCGGCGCTCGGCCTGGTCTCCTTCGTATGGGCGTGCTGGAAGGAGCAGCGCCTGATCAGCATCATGCCGGAGACCGACGACAAGACGGCACGCGTCCGCCACCACGAGCGCCTCAAGCGCTTGCACATGCTGGCGTCAGGCGGACCGGGCGGGTTGGATGGGCTGGACATCCCCCGGCGCATCCATCACCTATACGAGCAGGAGCCTCGCCTCCGCCTCGAGACCTGTCTCGAGGCTCTCGAGGCCTGGATCGACAAGGATGTGCGCCGGAACGTCAGCACCCTGGCCCGCCGTCCGTTCGAAACGATCGCCGCCCGCTCGTACGCGGGCGAGGCATGCGGGACCGACCTGTATGCCTGCGCGCTCCAATGGACAGCGCGGTGCTAAGAACAGGCACCCATCCCGTCTCCCTGCACGAAAGCAGGTGTTTTTTTGCTTATATTAGCCAATACCTTGACAAGACTCGGTTTTTTTGATATACTCGTGCGTCCTCTTCTGGCCCCTTCACCACCCCTCCCTTCCAAAGCAGGAGCTACAAATGGCAATCGAGCAAACGGTAACCTACCGCTACAGCCGCAATGGCGGTACCCAACCCATCCGGCGCACCGTCGGGGACGCGCTCGGAGCGCTCGTCCTCCTCCTCGGGGAACGCGTGCGCATCCATACGCACTCGCCCAAGCTGATCACCCTCGCGGAAACCGACTTCCTGGGAGGACAGGTCAGCACGCTGACCTTCGAAGGCGAGACCATGGCCATGTGGCCGCTCTTCGAGACGGTGCGGCGCTTCCTCCATGCTCCCGCAGGCGTCAAACAGCCATCGACCGAGAGCGGCATCTTCCTGCCCTTCACGCCGCGGCATCTCGTCGCGCTCGCGCTTGCGCTCGGGATCGACGAGGAGGAGATGACGGCCATCGCGGCGATGAGCTGCGCGCGGATCGCCCTCCTCGTCCGCTTCCACGTCGACCTGGGGGTGCCGGTAGGGACTCTCCTCACCGCGATGCAGGCCGACTGGAAGACGGTCCGTGCCCTCACCGGCGACGACATCAACAAGGCCGCACTCGACGCGATCGTCGACCTCGTGCGGACGGAGCGCCCGGGCGCCTGTCCGATCGCGCTCGCGCGCGAGCTGCGGGCGGGCGTGGAGCTCGACCCGCGCACGTTCGGCTGGTCGGCGTAGGAAGCCGGCCTCACCCTGGCGGGAGCGATACGCATCGCTCCCGGCCTCACCGCTTATCTTCAGTCAATCCTGGAGAAAAGCGGCGAGGAAAGAGTTTCCCTCCCCCTCGAGAAAGGCCTAGGACATGCACAAAGCGTCACACAAGGCAGCGGAAGACCTGCGCGAGGCTGGCGAGCAGGTGAAGACGCTCTCCAAGCAGCTCGATACCTGCGCGAGAACCGCGAAGCTCCACGGGTACGCGCTCACGCGTACCTCGCCCAAGGAGGCCACGGAGCGGCTTCCGTTCTTCTGGGACTGCCTGCTGGAGAGTCCCGAGTGGCGGCAGTACATCTTGCTGCTGCAGGATTCGAAGCGCCTCGGCTGGGAAGAGGGGCTGGCCGACCTCCCATGCCGGCTCCTCAGTCGTACGCCGGAAGGACAGCTCCGCTCGGCCGAACGGCAGCTGAGGAGCGCCACGGGCTGGATCAGCTGCCAAATCCCGATGACCGCGGTGAACGCGATCCTGGAAGCCATGCTCGCTGGCGCCCGCAAGGTGCGGCAGGCGGCGTACCGACGCTGGGCCGAGAAGGCGTCACTCGAAGCGCGGCACGCGGCCGAGCGGAAGCAGCTCGACCGCCGCCACAAGCGCGAGCGGGAGGCGGCAGGGCCCGCGACCTTCCCCAGCTCATCCTGACGAAGTGCGACAGCGTACCTTCAGGAAACGAGTCCATCGATCGGCCGGCACAAGACCCTGTGGCGAGCGCCAGAGAGCGCTCGCCCTCTTTATTGGGTGCGTATGTCGCGCATCCTGAGAGAGACAGAAAAAAGAAAGGGCACAAGAAGATGGTTCCCATCATCTGCCTCGGCGACCAAGAGGCCGAGGCGCTTCCCGTGGACGCGCTCACCCTCCTGATCCGACCGTCTGCCGACGGTATGGATACGACCGAAGGCTCCCTCGGAACGCTCGTCGGACCGTGCCGCGGCCCCGAGATGCAGCACTCCGTCGTCTACGCCACGCTACGAAACGGTCCGCTCGTACAAACCTTCCTCATGGCCGCCAAGGCGCAACCTGGCCGCGTCTGGATCGTCCTCAGTGCCTTCACGCTCGACACGATCGCGGCGGCGCTTGTGCTCGCGGCACGGGTCGAGGCGGCGCAGATGGGCGTGGATGTTCCCTCGGTCCCCGCACACATGAGCGAACGCATCCTGCTGGTCGACGAGGCCTGCCGGCACGCACGCGGATGGGTGACGCGCTGGCCAGGCTTGCAAAAGGAGGATGCCTTCTGGCTGGAAGACGAATCGCCCGTCTGGGCAAGCATGCTCCTCGAGTGGGTCAACCGCCGCATCGTGAGCCGCCAGGCGGCCACTGCCGCGATCGGCGCGTACCTGAGGGGGGTCACGACTCACCGAACTCACTGCCCAGACATGGACACGGCCGAGATGTTGGGCAGGGACGCAAAAAACCCCGTGCAGCTCATGAAGGCCGCGGCAGCGGGTGCCTACCTGCGCCGCCACGCGGAGTTCAGCGCCTACGAAAGCGCCAAGGCACTCCCCGAACTCTACGGTGACGGCCTGATCGCCCACCTCGACGTGACGGACGTGCCGGAACAACGTCCAGGAACGCCGACGCCCATCTGGTATGGGGCGACGCTCGGCTTCGCGCAGTCGCCCGTCGTGGTCGTCTTCTCCGGCGACAAGACACGAAACGATGCCCGACAGGCCAGCATCTGGCTGTACAACGACACTTCCTTCGACGAGGCCGCCTTCCTCAAGGCGATCGCGACCGAGGACGCCCCCGAAGCCGCCTGGCAGGCCACCCAGATCGATGGCAAGCCTACCCGGCAGATCGCTCCCACGATCCCCGAGCGCAGCGTCATCCCATCCGAGACGCTCCTGCGCCTCGTGGAGCGGTACCGGCGCTAGCCACCACGACAAGCCCCTAGCCTCAGATCTTCCCCGATCTGAGGTCTTTTTTGTTGGTGACGGGTTGACGCGGAGGACATTTCCTGCTAGATTCGCTTGCGTTCGCACTGCTCCCCCAACCCGTGAGCAAGGAGGCGTCCCATGCCCCAGTTCCTGTTCGTCAACCATCCGACCGAGCTCCTGCGGATCCCTGACGGTGATGCCGTCTTGGGAATCGAACCCGAGATCGGATACCCCGAAATGAGCCGTTCCTGTGACGTCGGCGTTCTCCGCGGCGGGACCACCCCGCAAGGCCAGGCCTACGGCCCGGCTCTCGACGCGCTCGGCCTGGCTTCATCCGCTTCCACCGCCAATCCGCATCCGCTCTTCAAGCACGCGCGACAGGCCCCCGACCGGCTCTGGATCGTCAGCACGCAACGCACGCTCGAGACCATGGTCGCGATGCTGATCCTCGAGGACGCCCTCCTCCCGGATCCGGTGCTCTTCCCCCGTCCGCGCACGCGTCGCGAACGGGAAGCGGAACTCCTCCACTGCCGCAACCGTGACCCCGGGGGCGTCCTGGCACGGATCCAGGCCGTGGACGGGGCGGCGCGCTTCCTGCGCGGCGAGATCGCGACCTGGCCGGGGCCGCAGGGCGGCTTCCTGCACGATGACCCCTGGCTCAAGCGCGGCTTTCCGTCAGAGGTGATGGACCTCGCGGGTCCGAACCAGCTTGTATCGTGGTCCGCCGATCCCGCCTTCCCGCAGGACCTCGTCCTGGCGGCCCTGCGCCACTGGCTCGCGAAGGGAGCGCCTGCCGTCCTCAACGACGACGACCCCTTCGACCTCGCCAACCAGAGCGTCTGGGAGAACAATCCCCCCATGCTGCTGCATGCGGCCACCACCCACGCGCGACGGGCGCGGACCGCGTTCGTCCGGCGACTGGAAGCCCGCGCCATCCGACCCGTCCTGACGGACACCGAGAAGGCAGCCCTCCTGAACCTGACCGACGAGACGGTGCCGCCGGCCCTCGTCGTACGCACAGGGTTCAGCGTGGCACCCGTCGTCGCGCTCATTTACGAAGAGCACGCCCTGCGCCGGTATGCCGTCGTCCCGTTTCATGACCGGTATTTCGACCGGCGCACGTTTCTGGAACGGGTCGCGAGCCATGAGGCACCCGGCCGCTCGTGGCGCGTCACGCATCCGCGCGAGCCCCTCGGGAACGCCTTGGTGTCGCCCGCGGGCGCACGAAGCGCGGTCGGCATGCTGGCCTTCATCGAGCTCGTGGAAACGTGCTGCCGGTGACGGGAAGATGCCGGCATCAGAGACCTTGAATCCGAGGTCTTTTTTTCTGGCATGGAATCGCATTTCTCCATCCCCTCGAATCATCCCTCCCTTGACAAGACGCCTGTTCCTGGCTAGGATGCGCCATCGGCTTCGGAGCGGCGATGTCCGCCGCCCATACCCGCCGAATCGGAGACACCATGGCCTCAACGCCCGTCCCCCACACCCGTTACATCGACCTCGCCCGCAACCCGGGCGCGATCGACACCCTCGCGCGAGGCACCTTCTGCCTCGGTGTCGAGGTCTCGCCGCAGGCATTCGCGGCCGCCCTCGGACCCCGCGCCGAGCAGGGCGCCCTCATCGACGCGACGGTCCTCGGCGGCGACTCGGCCCTCCGACGGCTCCTCGCCGACGACGCCCTGTTCAAGGCGCGCTGCGGCGGCCTGATCTCCGGCAGGCCGTTCACGTTCATCACACAGGGCCCCGACCTCAAGACGGTCGCGGCGCTGGGGTTCCTTCGCCTCTGCGCGTCCCGAAGCGTGTGGGCCGGTACGATCGACGCGGACGCGATCGAGGTGATGCGCCCGCACTGGCGCAACTGCCTCGCGCGGCTCCGCCAGATCGCCAACAACGACCAGGGCCTCGTCCTCCCGGAGAAGATCCTCGCGACCTACCGAGAGACCGGTCTGACGTTCGAGGCCTGCGTGGACCTCGTCGTGGCCTGGACCGATGGCGGCCTCACCTCGAAGCACGACCTGCCCCTCGACGTGGCGATCCAGGAGGCGAACCAGGGGTGGCTGGACCCCCTCTACACGCAGCTCGAGCGGTCGATCCGCCTCGGCTGAACCGGTGGACCCTGCCCGTTTCCATTCCGATGGAAGCGGGCGATTTTTTTGCGAGATTGGCTAGATATCGCGGTAACGTTCGTGATGCGGACGTTCTGTGATAAACTGTAAATAGTCGTTAATGCTTTAAATTGCTTGTAGTTAGCCAAAATATATCAATTTAAATGCTTGTACTTGACAACAACGCGCGGATCTGGTATGATAAATGGGTCACCGAAACAATACGTTCTTTTCACGGAACACGGAACATCGACGGCCGTTCCCAAACGACCTGCCCTGCTCCGTTTTTTGTCGGCCTGATCACCCGTTGGTGGTCCTCCCATGCCCGCACGCTTCTCGGCTTGCGCCATGGGAGTCGACATCGGCTCCGCTTGTTTCTGCCTCTCCGGAGGCCATGCTGCGGACCGCGGCATTCCACCCCACGTCGGCGGAACGGCTCAGAACAGAGACGGTCCATCTTCCGCCGGCAACACATCCCGCCCTCCCCTTTTCGTCGAAGGCGAAGCGGCGCGGGTTCGTCCGCCTGGTGACCCACGCGTCCCGGGTACCCGCGACCCCCGAAAGGGAACGCATGCAGAAAGAGAAGGCTAGGTAAGCGCCGGGGACGGGCGCGAACACCGGGAACGGGCCCGTGAACGATCACGGGTAAATACGGCAACGGACGATCCGCCCGCCACGAGAAAAGGCGCACGGACGGCCGCTGCAGGGAGGTTCTCGCGTCTGGCGAGCCTCCTGGGTCCCCTCGACGACAGGGTCGAGTCCCGCATCGGGAGAAAGCCTGCTCCAAACCCAACGACAAGGAATTGGGGACCCCTGCCGCGTCAGCCCGCCCACCAAACGCCGGCGGACAGGGGCACCCCCCCCAACAAGGAGGGAGAGGAAATGAACAAAAAGCATACCTAGGCTAGGACGAGGCCATCGGGCGAACGGTACGCCGCCCATCGTCCAACCAGCTCTCGGCTGCGTGTACCACACGTAAAGCAGCAGAGCCATCCCCGCCAAACGCCCCGCGGTTAACCAATCCCCGGGGAAGCCACATCGCATCGCGAAGGATCGCCGACGGCAGCCGCGCACGATGCCGCGCGCCCTCGGATCTGATTGCCGCCACGCAGCTGCGTGTGCCGGCCCCTCCGCGAACGCCCGGATGAGACGCCCGCCGGTCCGGATGACCGGCCCCTCGCCCGGCAGACGTCATGTGACGCCTGCCGGGACCCGCCTTCCATGATCCACTTGCTGGATCCTGGAAGAGGGGTGGAGGAGCAGAGAATAAGAATGTTGTCGCCCCAAGCGGAGCGCCCGGGCCCCATATGTGCTTTTGCGGGCTCCGGTGCGCACTGTATGCGTCACACTCCTCCACCCCCCTTCTGCCCTAAAGAACGAGGCATGATCGGTCGGCCTTGGACCATGAATCAAGGCTCGCCTGTCTTCCCAGGCTAGAGACGGTCGTCAAACACGACCATCACGGATGCCCTCCTGCCGAGGGCGCTCTCCTGCCGCGTGCAGCGAGAGCGCCCTCGGCCCTTCCCCTGACCACGCGAGGCGTCGTGTGGTTGGGCCGAAGTAATCTGCCTCCAAGCCCCGCATTCGGCGGTGGGCGGGAGCGCAAGAGCGGCTCGCTACGCAAGACCATGGCGCGCGCCAAAAAGTTCGACCGCACCTCGCTCCCGACCGCCACCGCCCAGCCGACGGGCGACCGCCACCGCCGCGCCGACTCGATCGGCGCCGGCGACGGCAGCGGGATCGGGATCCGGGAGCTCGTCACCCGGTGCGGGAACGGCGAGCCGGGGTCGCTGTTCGAAAGGCGACCCTGGTAACGGCTCCCCCTCCCTGGCCCACGCGCGCATCGCAAGGATGCGCGCGTGGACCCCAAGAACGAG
>CAZIMD010000004.1:4112-25413 GCA_964540365.1 uncultured Gammaproteobacteria bacterium | reverse complement strand
CCTCCCTGGCCCACGCGCGCATCGCAAGGATGCGCGCGTGGACCCCAAGAACGAGCGCCCGATCGCAAGATCGAGCCCTCGTCACTGGAAACGTCCCGCCCGAATCCTGGAAATGAGTTCCCGGATCTCGCGCGGCCTCGATGCCTCTCAAATCCCCGTGCCACGTCGGAACGCCCGTTCGGATGCCTGGCATCTACGAGCGACCGGCTGGAAGGAAAGCGAGAGCGAAGCGAAAGAGAAAGAAAGGAGGAACCATGAAGATGGCGAAGTCGTACCACCGCTGATACACGCTCGACGGCGCGCGCCGGGTTGGCGGGATCGGCTTCTGAACGTGCCGATGCTCGCCCTCCCAATGCGACATCCGTAGAGACTGGTCTCTGCGGAACATGACCACTGGCCAAAGGAACGGTCTTGCGCCTCTCCCCACATCGGAAACGACGTGAATACTGGGAGCAGAGAGGTGCCGCCGATCTGGAGGCTTCGGAGAAAGGATGTGACATCGTGGTGAATTAAACCTGCGTAAACGCTGCAAGCCGTCGCCCGTCCAAGCTGACGGGCCCGCGCATCGCGCGGACAGCGACGGCTTCCCCCCGGCGGACCAGCACCGCCGCACCCCCCCTGGCTCACTGAGCCGCCCCTCGGAAGATGGCCGCGCGTGCGCGCCATCCTTCCCCTCGCGGAACCTCACCGGTCCGCGTCCCCCCTGTCTCCATCAGCTTGCTGGTGGGTACGGTCTGGGATCGCTTCTTTCACAACGGGCATTGCCAAAAAACAGGATGTTCTTCCCGTTTTTTGGCAAGGCGTCGTCTTTCGTGTTGCGCATGGTGCGTGCACGGGGGACGACGTCCCGTTCCAATGACAACGAGGCGGGCATCCTCGGAAAAAGACTGCTGGAGAAAACCATGAAGGAGATCGTCACCCCCGCCGTCCTCGCCAACATCGTCGCGATCCTCGAGGCCGCCGTCGTGCGGGCCAAGGAACTCGGCGACCGCCGGGTGACGCCGGAGGAGTTCGGGGCGACCGCCCCGAGCCTCGACGTCGTCAACACGCTCCTGGAGGGAGCCCCGGGGCGGATGAAGGGGGCGTTCGCCCCCCTCATCACCTGGACGTGGGCCGGGAACAAGGCGGTCAAGATCGAGGCCGGGCAGCTCGTGCCCGGCCTCGAGGCCGGCCTCGAGACGGCCAAGCGGCTCGCGGCGAAGGCCGACGCGGCGCGCCCGCGTGTCGAGGCAACGAAGAAGGAGAAGGCCCCCGAGGGCCCCTCCTACGAGAGCTGGCGCAAGACGCAGATCGAGCGCCAGGTGGCCAACCAGACCACCGCGCGCAAGGCCGGGGTCAGGACCACCTGGGTCCCGATCCCGGCGGCGCCCCACGGCGTCGACCGCGCCGACATCGAGCGCCGCATCGCCGCCGAGGAGGCGGCCATCGCGGCGGCGGCCAACAAGCCCATCGTCCCGAAGTTCATCGAGTGCCTCCGCGCCGAGATCAAGCGGCTCGGCGACGCGCGGAAGCGGTTCCGTGCGGAGCACGGGATCGAGCTTCCGGGCGTGATGATCCCGCGCGAGGCGGACATCCAGTCCGACAACCGCAGGCTCGACGCCTTCAACGCCGACATCGACGCGGCCATCGCCGCCGGCGAGGCCACGGTCGCCCGCCGCAAGGCGGAGGCCGAGGCGAAGGCCAAGCGGGCCGCGGAGGCCGAGGCGGAGCGGGCCCAGAAGGCCGCCGCCTACGAGGCCGAGTACCAGGGCAACCTGACCGAGACGCGGGCCCTCTACGAGAAGGCCCGGGCCAAGGGCATGGGGAGCTTCTGGCAGATGGAGGCCGAACGCCCCACGCGTGACCAGCTCGCGATGGTCAAGACCGCGGTCGAGGCCTGGAACCGCAACAAGGGCAGCAAGGCGGCGGCGCCCCAGCCCGTCTCGAGGCCCGCCCCCGAAGCGGTGCCCGCGCCGGTGCGCGTGCCCGAGCCCAAGACCGCGCCGACCTCGGTGCCGCCGGTCTCGGTGAGCGCCACGGGCCCCAAGGCCGAGGCGCCCGCCACGCCGGTGACCGCGATCCGCATCGAGAACGTGACCCCCGGGTACGAGACCGGGGTCCCCTTCGCGCAGACCCCGGCCACCGAGACGGAGGTGGTGCTGCAGTACGGGCGCATCCTGCGCTCCATGCCGCGGGGCGTCGTCATCCAGGGCATCCCGGCGAGCGTCGAGGGCCTCCTCGTCCGCGAGCCGGACGCCCGCAAGGCACTCCGCGAGGCGTACGTCATCGAGGCCCGCGTCTGCGAGCGAGCCACGGGCCCGAATGGCGCGCAGGCCCGCGCCAAGGCGCGCAAGATCCGCGCCTTCCTCGGGAACAAGGCCACCACCCCGCCCCCGGCGACCGCGTCCGCGGCGCCCGCCGCCCCCGCGACCTCCGTCGCGGCGTGAACAACCTGGGTCCCGGCCGGTGAGCGCTCCGCTCCCCGGCCGGACCCGCCGACGTCATCGTCCTGATGATGTCGGCCACCCTTCCGTGCTCATCATTCTCTGGTGATCACGGACTGGGACGAAAGACTCCCACAAGCGCTCGGCCCATGGTCAGACGCTTCGAACGATCGAAGCGCGTGACCATGGGCAAGAACCGTGGCCAGACGGGCTCGCGCACCGGCCAGCGCGACGGCATGGCGGGAGACGTCACTTCCCGCACCCCCCTCACCGAGGTCGAGGCGTTCACCCTCGGCCGCAAGTTTCTCGCCGCCCCAAACGACGACGAGGCCGTCCTCGCCTTCATCGGCGCGTGGGCGACCCTCTCGGCCAAGGAGCAGGAGGCCGTGGTTCTCGCGGCCGCGAGGCACTTCACCAGCGACGTCGCCAAGTACGGCGCGGCGGTGATGTGGGAAGAGGCGAACCGCCTCCACCACATCTGGTCCGAACGACCCTGGGACAGGACACCCGAGGCCATCAACCTCTTCCTCGGCTGGCTCCGCGAGCAACAGGAGATCCTGCTCGCGAGCGACCCCGAACTGCGCGCCGAAGTCGCGCGGTTCTCCTCCACTGGCAACGCCGCGCCGGTCGCGGCCTAGCCCCTCCCCACGCCCCATCTGGCGCATGCGCCGATGGTCCGCGTGGGGCCCCCTCTTTTCTCAAGGACCGTCCTTGGAAGAAGAGGGGGACGGCAGCGCGCATGGCGCTGTTTCTGTATCAACCGTTTTCCCTGACAAACGGGCGGAAATGCTCAGTCGCCTCCATCCCAACGGATGCAGACGCATGGGCAATTTCGCTCAGCTGCATAGCCCGCGCGGACAGCGGCGTGGCGCAGGGACGGGCGGCGTGACAGCCCGTGATCTCATGGCCGAGAAGGTCGATCTCCTCGACGACCGGGATCGCGAACCAGGCCACCTGGCCATGGACGCCAAACGCGAGCAGGAAGACCGCTTCCTCGCGGCGTGCGACGCCTACCACGACCGCGTCCGCGCCAACGGACAGCCGACCGAACGCCTGGCGGAGCGCCTCGACCCCGAACCGATCATCGAGGCGGCGGCGGACGTCATCAGGCACCTCAGCCGCCTCACCCCTTCCCCGAGTGATGACGCGGACGGCCTCAGCGGGTGGCTGCACGATGCGGCGCTCTACGAGGTCATGGAGACGTGCTACCGCATGCGCTGGCGGAGCGTGGAACGCGCCTTCGATGCGCTCCATGCCTTCGCCAACGGCGGGTACGGCCCGTCGCTCGCCACGACGGCGCAAGAACTGCTTGCGCGCGTCGACCCCTGGCTGGTCGTGGCCTACGCCCGCCACCTCCCCGGGCTGCACGACGTGTGGCGTGGCGGCTGAAGGCCTGAGCCGCGGACCGCTTTCTTGGGCGCCTCGCCTCTTTCTCCCCTTCCTCCTCCAGGACCTCCGTCTTTGACGGGAAAGGGAGATGGATATGGATATCTTTTTTGTGGACGCCTCGGTTGACGGCCTGGATGCGGACAGTGACCGGCTGGGACCCGATTCGGACACTCCGGCAAGCATGCGCCGGACCATCGAGGAGCTGTCCGAGCGGTTTACCTGGGACGCCGAGTCCGATCGACGCGCGTTCGTCGAGGAATACTCGTGCTGGGAAACGGTATGGGTCTGCAGGGACCCGTTCGCCCACGCGTGCTCCTTCGAAAGCCGGCCGCTCGTCGCGGAGACCAGGTGGTTGCTTGAACAGCGATACCTTGAGATGACCGATCGGATTTGACGCCTTCCTTGCCCCCGACACGCCTCGGGGGCTCTTCTTTTTTTCCGGCTTCCTTCTGCCTCTATTCTGCTCCCCACGCCCGCATGCTACCCTTTCCTCGTCCCTTTTTTATGCGCCTTCTCCCCTCGCTTTTTTTCGCTTCCTTGCTTGTTTTTTCGAGCGGCGCGACTCCCGTCGCGGCGGCGGACTATGACCTCTCGGTCCAGAACTCGGATGTCGTGCTCGCCCCAGCCACGCCTCTCGCCGGACAGAACGTCCGCATCTATGTGACAGTCCAGAACAAGGGTACGCAAGACACCGAAGGCGTCCTGCAGGTCCTTGATAACGACGTGGTGATCAGTAGCAAGGCTATTTCGGTGAAGACGTCGGGGCGTCCCGATGACGTGTGGATTTCCTGGCGCCCGACCACTGCCGGCCAACACGCCCTCACGATCCGCGTGATCGCCGACGTCAGCACGCCCGACGAGGACCGCATCAACAACGAGATCCGCGTGAATACGACCGTGGAACGCGATAACGACAACGACGGGATCGCGGACAGCATCGATCTCGATGACGACAACGACGGGGTCGCAGACGGAAACGACACCGCCCCGCTCGACGCCAGCCGCTCGACCGACACCGACGATGATGGCATCGACGACGCCCAAGACCCCGACATCGATGGCGACGGCCTCCCGAACGACCGCGAACGCGAGCTCGGAACCGATCCAAAAAACCGCGATACAGACGGCGACGGGGTCGGCGATGCGCAGGACGCGTATCCGCTCGATCGGAGTCGCTCTACGCGCGCGACACCCCCCGTACCAAGCCCGACGCCTGCGCCAACGCCACGTCTGACCCCGACGACCCCGGCTCCTCTCCCTGTCGCTACTTCGAGCGCGCCGCGAACGGCTCCCGCTTCCCCCGCACCAGCGACATCAAATCCGCCGACCGCGAGCACCGACAGTCCCATCGAACCAGCGACGGTAGCAACTCTAACCGCAACGACGTCCGTTTCCACCGCCCCATCCCCCATTCCTTCGACGGACATCGAAGAACCCGTCTCCCCGTCCCCCGCCCGCCCGACAAGCACAACCGCTCGCGCATCCCAACCTTCTTTTTCCCCCCTCTACGTCCTCGCCTTCGCAACGGGCCTGATCGGACTCTACTTCTTGATACGAGGCTTAAGGGAAAGGGAGTAGCGAATGCATTTGCCTCACCACGGATCATGGTGAGGCTTTTGGCTCCGGGAAGATCCGCGTAGCATTCCTATGCCCGAGTCTAATTTATTAAATCCGTTTCTTTTCCTTCCCTGGTAGGTCCCCGGGGCGAGCATCCTTTTTGCCGGACCTGCTGTGTGAGCCATCCATCCCCGGAACAAACAGCGAGTTCAGGTCCGGCAAAAAGGATGCTCGCCCCGGGGACCGGCCCGCCCGATCGGAAAGGGCGGGCCGTGGGGCGCCAGCCCCACATCCCCTAGCCGGGAGACCATCTTCTCCCTCAGAATGAGCTATACTCAAATATATGCGTATTTTAGGCATCGACCCCGGTTTCGACCGCACCGGCTTCGGCATCATCGAAAAACGTGGCTCCGCGCTGACCTGGATTTCGCACGCCTGCCTGCAAACGAGCGCCAAAAGCACGTTCTCGTTTCGCTTGCAGCAAGTCCGTGATGCGGTTACCAAAACGGTCACGCATTTCAAGCCGGACGCGGCCGTCATCGAACACCTTTTCTTCCAGACAAACGCGAAGACCGCCATCAAGGTAGGCATGGCCCGCGGGGTGATCCTCTTGGCGCTCGCCGATGCGGGGATCCCCATCGTGGAACTGACGCCGAACCAGGTGAAGCAAGGGCTGACCGGGTGGGGGAAGGCCGACAAGACGCAGATTCAGGAAATGGTCAAAACGACCCTTAGATTGGACACCATTCCCAAGCCGGACGATGCGGCCGACGCCCTCGCCCTCGCCATCGTGGGCTCGTATGCCGTTACGCACCCGCAGCTCCGTCCGGGTCGGTAGATAAAAAACACTCGCCGAAGCGAGTGTTTTTTGCCCTTGTTAGGCCCCTCCCGCACCCGTCACGCTCGGAAGCGCGTTGAGGACGAAGTTGGAGATGGCAAACGAAGAGACGATGATGATCAAGCCGATGATGGCGTTCTTGATCATTTCCTTGGCCTTTTCCGGACCCTTCGAGTCGGACGACGTCATCCAGAGGAAGCCGGCGTAGACGAGGTAGACCAGGAGCAAGACCCCCATGAAACTGAGGACAATGTTGATGATGTTCCCGATGATGACGGGTAGCGGCTGGTTGGTGGTAGTTCCGATCGCACGCTGCTGGATGGCGTTGTTTGTCTGCTGCGCGAAGCCAGTGGTACCAAACGGATTCGTGTTAGGGCGCAACACGCCCGATTGGGCGAACGCCGAGGCCGGACCCGCCACCGCGGTGAGGACCACCGCGCCGGTGTAGATCAGTGAGCGAATATTCATAGTGAAGAACCTACGCGTTAGAAGTCGAACTAGGAACGATGGCTTACGGCGCAACGGCCCCCGCTCCCGCCCCGGCACCTGCCCCCGCTCCCGCCCCTTCGGCCCCAGGGGCCACGGCGGGGGCGTTTCCGGTCGCGATCGTTCCCAACGTGTCAAGCACGAAGCTTGAGATCGCGAAGGAGACAACGATGAGCAGGAGTCCCGCGACGGCGTTCTTGACCATGTTCTGTGCCTCCCCCACCTGCTTGGCGTCTGGCGCCGTCATCCAGAGGAAGCCGGCGTAGAGGAGGTAGCAGAGGAGCAGGACCCCGGAGAACTGTAGGGCGACGGAGACCACGTTCCCGATGATGTTGACGACGCACTGCGAACCTACGCAGGTCGGACGTGCCGACCCGAAGGCCGCCGTGGCCGCCGAATTGACGCCGCGCTGGATGTCCGCCACTTGTGCGGACGCCACAAACGGCGTCACGAGCAGGGTCGCGCCGAGCAACAGGCCTTTGCCTAAACGAGAGAGGGACATGGGAGGGGAAGGACCTTAAGCGGTTTACAGGGAGGATCCGCTACTGCCCGTTGTCGCCGAGAGAAGGCTCCCGAGGACGAAGCGCGTAATGGCCCAAGCGGACAAGATGATCGCCAACCCGATGATGCCGGAGACAATGAGGTTCTTCGCCTCGCTCGTCTTCTCTTCATTTCCGCCGGAGATCATGTACTTGAAGCCGCCGACAATGACGATGATGACCGAGATAATCCCGAGGAAGCTCAATGCCACATTGATGATGCGCGCGGCCGTCTGGCGGACGTCGCCACCACCCAACTTGATGCCGCTGGTTTCGATGGCGGTCACACCTAAGTCATCCGGCGTCAGGGTCCCGGCCGAAGGGCGGGATTGCGCGAAGGCGAACGACGGGGTGAACATACCCACTGCCATGGAGGCCGTAGCGACCCCAGCAAAGAGCTTTTTCCATGCTGCTGTCATGAACGTTCACCCCCTTTCTGTGTAAAAGATAGTTGCATAGAGCAAACGCGCAGGACGCGTATGATTGCGGTTGGATTATACCACACCGATGCCGAGAGCAAGAAACGCGTCAAGAACTCAGGCCCGCGAACTCCGCGACGACCTGCATGAAGGCCGTGATCATCGTGTACGAAAGGATGACGATCGCCACGCCGAGGATCGCGTTTTTGGTGGTGGTCTGCGCGGCCTTCACCTGCGCCTGGTCACCGCCGGCCGTCATCCATTGCACGCCCGCCCAAACCAGCATCGCCAGGAAGAGGGCCCCCACGATCCCCAGCAAGACCTTGATCAGGCTTCCGATGAACGCTGGGATCGAGAGGTTGGTGAAGGTTTCGTTGATGGTCTCAAACCGCTGGGTATCCGTGAGGCCGCCGACGCTGGCGGCTGGCGCCGTCGTCGGGATGCATTGCGGCGCGCGCTCCATGTCAGTGAGGACGCTTGAGACGCGTCCGCCCATCTGCAAGCCTTGGCACGCTTGTTCGGGACCGGTCGCGACCGCCTGGCAGGTGCGGCGACATTCCGCAACACAGGTCTCCTGGTCCGTCGCCGCCGAACATGACCCGCCATTCCGGGCCTCGGTATCCCCGACACACAGGAACCGGCAACGGAACGTGTCGCCCGGCCGAGCAGGGGGCGGGACGGGCGTGGGGCTGACCACCGGGCCCGCATTCACGTTCGTCGGTCGCGCACCGGGAGGGATGATGAGGCAGCGGCCATCGAAATGCGTCTCCGTACGGTCGGTGTTCAGCAGGTCGCGGCACCATGACGTCCCTCGAAGCTCGTCCGCCGTCAACGCGAGCGCTCCGCTTTGGGCGGCCTGGCAAAACTCGCGGGCCATCTCCGCAGACGCGTTCGTGGTCGCGCCCTCGCATGGCGGTCCAACCCGGCATTCGGCCGCCGCCGAACAGGTGTTTCCAACGACGTAGGTGATATAGACCGAACCGTCCGCGCGTGGGGTCAGGTTGCGGCAGAACGTCGTGCAGTTGCCCGCGAACGCCTCCGCAGGAAACAGCCACGCACCAACCAGCGCGAAGGCCAGACCGAGCCCGAACCGGAAAAAAGAAGGTTTCATAGGTCTTTAGGGGGCCGTGGGCGCGGTATCGCGCGGCGCACTGCCCTGTTGGACAGAACGCCGGCCCGTCTCTTCGAAGATCGAGAGGAACGCCGTGGCTAATCCGTACGAGAAAAAGAGCAGGACGATCCCAAGCGCCGCGTTCTTGACGATGGTCTTCGCCTCATCGGTGCGCTTGCTCTCCCCTGCCGTCATCCACAGGACGCCGCCCCAGATGAACCAAAGCAAGGCAAGGGCACCGAGGATGCCGGTAATGGCCCGCACGACCCGCCCAAACAGATCGACAAGGTTGGTGGTTCCAAGTGGGTTTGGGAGTTCCGCAGGGGTGTTCGCCGTTTGCCCGGCGGCGCGCCCCGTTCCGGCGGGCGCGCTTGTGCCGGCGGGAGTGGCAGGAGGCGTCGGGGCTTGATTCGGAACAACGCACCGTGGCTGTGGGGTGCGCGCGCACCTCAAACCCGTTCCGATATCAGGAGCTAATCCGTTTCCTTCCGGTCCTGCGGAAAGGCACACCCTGTCGCACGTCGCCTGACAAGTCTGGTCAGTCGTCGCCGTCGTGCAGGCAATGATCCGTTGGGCGACAACCGGTGGAAGCGACGGGTTCGATGCCGAGACACAGCTAAATGAACATGTCCCGCGCCCCGATCCGGAAGCGGGTAAGGCCCCGCCTGATTGAGCGAAGACCGCCTGCGGCAGGAGCCCCGCCAAGGCCAGTGCCACGCCCGCGATACGAGAAAAGAAAGTCATAGGAAAATCTAGCGCGTCGCGCCGCCGGACGGCGTCGGAGCGGTCGCGGATGGGACCGATCGACCCGGCAAGCGCGTATACGAGGACCCTACCCCCAACCCCGTCGACACGAAACGCACGGCCACCCCGGCGACCATGATGATGACGATGCCGACGAACGCCCCGGTCACCATCTTCTGCGCTTCGGTGACTTGCTTGGCGTCATACGCAAAGAGGAGCAGTTTCGCGCCCGCATACAGGAATGTCCCCAAGAAAACGACCCCCGAAATCGCCAAGAGAAAATTTGCGAAACGGACGCCGGTATTGATGATGTCCGTTAACGTGCACTGCCCATTTTCGGTGCAGGCAGGCAACTCGAAGCGAAAGGAGGCGCCGGACGCGGCCGGTGCCGCGGCTCCGCCTCCTGACGTTTGTGCCCCTCCTCCCGACGCCGCAGGAGTCGTCGCCGCTGCCCCGCCGCCAGCTCCGACCCCAGAGGCCGGGGCCGGCGTCGGCACCGGTGCCGGGACAGGTGCGGGCGGCACGCTCGGCCCGGAAACATCGACGCATTGAAACACGCGCCCTCCCACAAGACGTCCAGGCACGACCCCCGGACCCTGCGAAGAACAGTATGCGGTGCATGCCGCCTGCGTGCACTCCGCATCCGTCGTGCAGGTCGGCCCGCTGCCGCCCGCCCCACCCGTTCCCGATCCTGGAAACGCGCACCCGCAGTTGCACTGGTTTGCGAAGGCATCCGCCACGCCAATCACCCCGCCCGCAAAAATCACCCCCAGTGAGAACAGCACCCCGACAAGGCGACGGAAAAGAGCCATATAAGAAAGATCATTCGCATGATAGCACAGGGGGAGGGAAAGGGAGAGTGGGAGAAAGGCAAACGCTCGACAACTGAAAAACGGCTCCGGTCGCGCCGAAGAGCGTCCGTTCTCCTGGCGCAGAAAAAAAAGAATGCGTCGCCCCATTCCGCGCTTACATCGACGCACCCATAACCTTCCGAAACCCAAAAACGCGACCCCCCCCTACCGACACCTCTTAAATTGTGCAAATAGTTCCCCAGATGCCCGCATAAACACCTCTCGCTCATCCGGCTCAGGAGCGGCACATTTCAAGGCAAAGGCGCGGGCCCATCTAGGGGCCTCAGGATTGACCGAGAGCATTTTCCCCCGAAGGGCCGCCAGTCCCCTCTGAATCGCCTTCACGCCGGCCAATGGGGGCAGATTCGAATCGTTGCCACCACCGACCGGCCCTGGAATGACGATCGAAAAGCGTGGACATGTCGACGTCGGGGTCGCCCATCCGAGCAGCTTCTGGTACATGTCCGAAAGATAGGAGGGTTCCGGCTCGACGCGAACGCGGATACCCCCATAGATTTGACGGTATCCAATCCTCCCGCGGTCCGTGCAGGCGATCACGACATACCCATCTTCCCCGCTCGTTCCGCTCATGTAAAAGTCCTCAGACATAATCAGCGGGGTTTTTTTACAGGCCCTTTTCGTAAAGGCCGGATCGCTGGCTCTCGACGCCATTCCTGCCACGCGAATTCCTCCACGTATCGCTCCGGAAGACGCTCGCCGCGGATCGCGAAGATCGCTTCCGCCTGCTCACGCGTCTCAACGGCTGACTGGCAATGCCGCTCACGAACCGCCTCAATCGGGTCGGGGGTGTCTTCAGGGGATTCCAACAACGCGATCAAGGAGGCTAAAAAGGTTCCGGTTCGACCATGAGAGGCAGCGCAATAGGCCAAGAGACGCTCACCGGCCGCCAAACGCGGGATAATCTTCTGCGTGAGAAATGCTTCCCATCCCCTCGGAACGCCGCCCAAATCCTCCAGCGGAGCGGCGAGGACCAGATATTCCCTTCCAAACGCGACGTCCGGAATACGCGGGGTAAGAGCGACGAGCACATCCGCGCGATCCAAATCATCCGCGCATAAATCCTGATATCCTCCCGCAAGAACGAAAAAAGGGCCGACACGGACCGGATCGCCTCGATGCGCCGGGTGATCATTCGACATACCGGTCGACACCGCAGGCCCTCATTTGGAGTAAAGGACATTTCAGGGCGCGGGACATGTCTGGAATTTTAATACCCCGGCTCTTGCGTCGCAAGCCGGGGTATCAGAGAGGCCTCCGCGCCGGAGGAGCTCGTTGGCTCCTCGGCGCATGTGGTGGTCGGGACCGATTCTCTCGCAAGGCCATTCGCATGGGGCGAGAAAGGGTTTGTCGCAACAGAGAGGGGGGGCCGCTTGGTTTTAAAAAGGCGGCCGCCTTGAAACTCCGTTGCCTAGGGTCCCCCTTGGCCGATCCGTCAGACGCGCTTCCATCGATACAGCACCCCCAGGAGAGTTTCCCCGGATAGGCAAGTGCACCGTGGCGGTCCTCAGGCCTTCCCAGCCTTGCCGACTGGGCGCGATCGCCGATCGCATTTTACGCTCCTAATCCCCGGACTAGGCTCATTTAGACGATGATCGGGACGGCAAGCCCCGAAATCGTGCAGCGGATACGCTGCTTTCATTCCTCCGCAGAGTTGACGCATCTAATGGCGTCGAAGCTTTCGTGCATCGAATTCTGACGAATGCGCTTCTGGTAACCCTCGAGGGCGATCCAACCTAGATACAGCATACCATAAAAAAACCATTTCGTCAATAGCTAATATATTTCTATAACAAAATATGGCTAATATTAGCCATATTATTTGTAATAATCTTAATTACATTAAATCCACGTTCGATTCCAAAGCCTCATCAGAACTCCCTTCTGCAAAAGCCTTTGAACTTCAGGCGAGGCTACCGGATATTCCCGTCGCAATTCCAACGTGAGTTGATCCAGGTTCTTCGCATGCTTCTTTCGCTCTAATTGCTGCTGAAGGATGTTGCGGTCTCCAGACAGCATTATATCACGCTTCCCAAAGACGGAGCCGTTATTATGCTGAAGGTCAAAGGCGTGGTCGACGAATTCCGTAGGCCCGATCTGACCAGAAAGATACTTCTTTGCCGCAGACGCGATCCCTCCCCAAGCTGGCCCGCCATACGAGCTGACCCACCTTGCTTTCTCGAAAACCGTTTGTACTAGGTCAAGAAAACGAATCTGGTCAGCGAGCGGCCTGCTTGCGAGCGCCTTCGCCATGCGATCCTGCAACGTTTCGCGATCGTTCATCTCAAGCATGCCGAATGAAGACCAAAGTTCATTTCTCGCTTCTTTTGCCAACTCCAGTTCCCATGCCTCCCTCACCGCGTAGTCATCATCCCCGTAAGAACCGTCTTCAAAAGAATCATGGGCGAAGCGCTGGTTGGAATACTTGACCATACTCTGGTGCCGCAGCTCACCGACGACCGCCAGGAGCAGGTAGGTCGCAATGAGTCGAGCCGTGTTCTCATGGATTTTGCGCTTCAAGAGGGCGGCCTCCTGCCCAAGCGAAGTGCCGCGGCTTGCCTGGGCGATCGCATCCACTAAGTAAAAATCGTTGCAAAGGGCGTTAAAGGAGAAACCGGCATCGATCATTTCGAAGTCCAAACGCGGTGGCGCCGCGTCCTGGCGCTCCCCTTCTCTTAGCCACTTTCCCAGGAGCATCGTCTCCTTCGTCGCATCAACTTGCACGATCGGTAGGGGGCCGCGATAGACAATCCCGCTGCTCCCATCGATAGAGATCGTCTGCCCTTCCAAAACGCTCAGCGCCGACGCTCCTGCGATCGCGGGCTTGTTCATCCCCCGGGCGACCACGGCCGCGTGGCTGGTCGCCCCTCCCGTTTCCGTGACAATCGCACGAGCCGCCATCATGCCCGGCAAGTCGTCTGGAGACGTATCCGGTCTGACCAAAATCACCTGTTCGCCCCTGCCTGCCATCCATTGGGCCTCGGCGCTCGACAAGGCAACCTTTCCAACCGCCACCCCCGGAGAAACCGGCAACCCTCGGGCAATGATCTGCGGCGCCGCCTCCGCGAGGGCGTCAGGATCAAAGGAAGCGTGCGTCGTAGCGACCAACGCCTCGGCGGAGAGCGCCTTACGAATCGCTTCCGCCCGCTTATGCGGATCTTTTATATTGCGGACCATCCGAAAGACCTCTTTCGCCTCCGCCTCGCGCGTGCGTTTCGCGACCCGGGCCTGAAGGATATACAAGACCCCATTTTCGACCGTAAATTCAACATCAACCGTATCACCGTAATGCCGTTCAAGCGCACCCACGACCGTTTGTAGCTGCGTAAAGAGGGAGGGGTTCCAACGGCTCATGCGATCGATCGGAAGCGGCGTTCGGATGCCTGCAACCACATCTTCGCCTTGCGCATTGACGAGAAATTCTCCGTATATCCCTGCCTCGCCCGTGGAGACATTGCTACTGAACACGACGCCGGTACCCGAATCATTCCCCCGATTTCCAAAAACCATCGCCTGTACGGTCACCGCCGTCCCCTTCGCATCCGGAATCAGATGGGCCTTCCGATAGAGCTGGGCCCGCTCATTGTTCCAGCTCTGGAACACCGCGACGGTCGCCATCGCCAACTGTTCCCACGGATCATCCGGAGGGGACGAAAGCCCTGTCCCTTCACAGATCGCCTCACGATAGACATCGCACAAGGCCCGAAGATCCTCAGCCTTCAGATCAGCATCCGATTCGACCATCCGGCGCTCTTTCAAGGCTTTCAACGGAGCCTCAAAGACTTCCCGATCGACCTTTAGGACGACGCTCCCGAACATCGCAAGGAACCGACGGTAACAGTCGAAAGCAAACCGCTCGGAGCCCGTCTGTTCCGCCAAGCCTTTGACCGTTTCCGGATTGAGACCCAAATTCAAGACCGTATCCATCATGCCGGGCATCGACACCTCCGCCCCCGAACGGACCGAAACGAGTAACGGATTATCTGGATCGCCGAACCCTTTCCCCGTCTCCAGCTCAAGTTTTGCCATTTCGCGCATCATCTGGGGTCCCAAGCGCTCCGGCAGGCGCCGGTGCTCCATAAAGGCACGTGCAGCCGTCGTAGAAACCGTAAATCCAGGCGGAACCGGAATCCCCAACCGCCGCATCTCGACAAGACTCCTCCCTTTCCCACCCAAGAGCGCCGCTGAAAAATCTTTATCTCCTGTCGCGATCGCCAAATGACGCCGCGCCCGTTCGATCTGCTTGGGAGCCGTGCGCTCACGCCTTGGGAATGCTTTCAGTTCCATGCTCATATGAGGAGGAGTATGGCATGGAGTATAGCAGATACCCTTGGACACTGCCTTCATCAATACAAGAGAACGGACGGCAAGGGCAGCGTCGAAGCCTCTCGATGTCCGGACCAGATCGCTTCATACCAACCCGGAACCGGCCCACCCGAGCGAAACGGGCGGGCCAGGAGGCGCCACCCCCCTGTGGGCTGGAAGGTAGTTTTTCCCTCATTTTAGACAAATAATCGCGTTTGCGGTATGCTCTTCCGTGCACGGTTTTAATAAGAAAATGTCTTTTTATGTTCAAACGTCCCGACCAGCGCGTCGCCATCTTCATCGACACGCAAAACATGTACCACTCCGCCAAGCACATCTTCAGCGCCCGCGTGAACTTCCCTGCGGTCGTGGCCGCCGCCGTCGGCGATCGCCGCGTGATCCGTGCCATCGCCTATGTCGCCAAGTCAAAAACAGGTGAAGAGCAAGCGTTTTTTGAGGCGTTGACGCAAAACGGCATCGAACTCAAGATGAAGGACGTCCAGGAGTTCGCGAGCGGCCAAAAGAAGGCCGACTGGGACGTGGGCATGGCGATTGACGCCGTGGCGATTGCCCCAAAGGTCGACGTGGTCGTCCTCGTCACGGGCGACGGCGATTTCGTCCCGCTCATCGAGCACCTGCAAAGCCGTGGCGTCCTTTGCGAAGTGGTGGCGTTCGACGCGTCGACCAACGCGCGCCTGCGTGAGATCGCCTCGTCATTCCTCGACCTGGCCAGCGATCCGGACCTGTTCCTCATCCGCCCGCGCCGCCGCGGCGCCCCCACGAAGGCCCAACCCGACCCGGATGACGCCCCGCTTGAGCTCCCCTCCGAAGAGGAAGCCTCGCTCCTTGGCGGCCCCGTGACCCCGCCCGCCCCTGCCGATGCCCCCAGCGCCAACGACAAGCCGCGCCATGGGAACGGCCCGCGTCGCCAGATCCGCGTCACCTTTTAGTGTCCTGACCCCTGCATATGCCCTCCCCCCAAGACTATTCCATTGAGTTCGCCGGCCGTTCGCTCACCATCAGCGTAGGCCAGCTCGCCCAGCAGACAAATGCCTCCTGCGTCGTTCGCTATGGCGACACGATGGTCCTTTGCGCCGCAACCCTCGGCGAGCTGCGCGAAGAGGCGGATTTCTTTCCGTTGAGCGTCGATTTTGAAGAGCGCCTGTACGCCGCCGGGCGCATCAAGGGCTCGCGCTTCATCAAGCGTGAAGGCCGTCCCACCGACGAAGCCGTCCTCTCGGGACGCCTTGTCGACCGTGCCGTCCGCCCGCTCTTCCCCAGCGACCTCCGCAACGAGGTCGCCGTGGTCGCGACCGTCATTTCCCATGACCAAGAGAATGATGCCGACCTCCCGGCCCTTATCGGCGCGTCGTGCGCGCTGGCTCTGTCAGACATCCCGTGGAATGGCCCCATCGCCGCCGTCCGCGTCGGCCGCAAGGACGGCAAACTCATCCTGATGCCGACCTACCAGCAAACGGAGGAAGGTGACCTCGACCTCGTCGTGGCCGGCACCCCAGAAAAGACCCTCATGGTCGAAGCGGGCGCCAAGCGCGTCGCCGAAGCGGACATGCTCGCGGCCCTACAGTTCGGACTCAAGAGCCTGCAGCCGGTCGTCGACCTCATCACGCGCGTCGTCAGCAAGCACGGCAAACCAAAACGGTCGCTCGCCAAACCAGCGGAGGATGCGGCCAAGGCAGAAGGCCTCGCGAACGTCGACCGCGTCGTCCAGGCGTTCTTGGCCGAACATGGCCGCGAGCTTTTCGCGCAACCGCTCCGGACCAAGGCCGACCGAAAGGCGGCCGTGAAGCAGCTGGAGGCAGCCGCCATCGCGAAGGCCGCCGAACAGGGGATCGGCAAAGAATGGAAGAAGGCCATCGCCCTGCGCGTGAACGACTACGCCGAAGCCGAAGTCACCCGCCTCATCCTCGAGGAAGGTCGGCGCGCCGACGGACGTGGCCTGCACGAGATCCGTCCGCTCAGCGCGATCGTCGGGCTCATGCCGCGTACGCACGGGTCCGGCTTGTTCGAGCGTGGCTCAACGCAAGTCCTCACCGCCGTCACCCTGGGCTCCCCAGGGATGGAACAGACGCTCGACACCATGGAATTTCAGCTCACCAAGCGCTATTTCCACCATTACAACTTTCCCAGCTATTCCGTCGCCGAAACCAAGCCGAACCGCGGCCCGGGCCGCCGCGAAATCGGCCATGGCGCGCTCGCCGAGCGTGCGCTCATGCCCGTCATCCCCAATCGCGAAGTGTTCCCCTACACGATGCGCGTCGTTTCCGAAGTGTTAAGCTCCAACGGTTCCAGCTCGATGGGCGCCACCTGCGGCTCGACCCTCGCCCTCATGGATGCGGGCGTCCCCATCGCCGCTCCCGTGGCCGGCATCGCCATGGGCCTCGCGAGCGATGAGGCGAAAGGCCGATACCAGGTCATCACCGACCTCCAGGACCTCGAGGACGGCAACGGCGGGATGGACTTCAAGATCGCCGGCACCCGCGACGGCATCACCGCCATCCAGATGGACACCAAGACAAGCGGCCTGCCCTGGAGCGTCGTCGAAGAAACCCTTGCGCGCGCCCACACGGCCCGCCTGCAGGTGCTCGACGTCATCGAGCAGACCATCCCGGCCCCGCGCCCGGAATTGTCCAAGTACGCGCCGCGGATCGTGACCTTCATGATCAACCCGGAGCGCATCCGCGACGTCATCGGCCCCGGCGGCAAGGTAATCAACGAAATCATCGCCAAGCACAAGGTCGAAATCGACGTCGAGGACAGCGGGCAGGTGACCGTGACGTCCGTAAATCCGGAATCCCTGCAACAGGCCGTCGACTGGATCAAGCAGCTGACTCGTGAGGTGAAGGCGGGCGAAGAATTCGAGGGTCCGGTCACGCGCATCCTCGATTTCGGTGCCTTCGTCGAGATCCTGCCGAAGGTCGAAGGGCTCGTGCACATCTCCGAGCTCGCCCCTTACAGGGTGAACCGCGTCGACGACCAAGTGAAAATCGGGCAGATGGTGAAGGTCGTGGTGTACGAGATCGACAGTATGGGACGCCTGAACCTGTCGATGAAGCGGGTTGCGAGCAATACCTTCCCACCGGCTCCGCCCGCGATGCCCGCGCGGCCGCCCCGCGAAGGAGGGGGACGACCGCCGTTTCGGGGAGGGAGAGAGGGGTAACGGTTCGGTACACACATCCGTACCGTTAAAAAAAGAGCTAAGTAAGCTCTTTTTTTTAACGGTACGATCTTCGATCCTCCCATCGCTAGCTCGAGTAAACCCGTTCGACGACTGCTATCTTCGCGCTGCTCTCAAAATGCCAACGCACGCGTGACCGCACCCCTTCACTCAGTCGACGGTCACGCGACAGCAAGAAAGCCGCATACAAGCTGGGAAGCGAGTGCATTTCCTCAAATGGCTTTGAGAAATCCACGAGGAACACGTCCTTATGCCAATGCCCGCGCTTCACATTAACTCGAAACAGGATTCCGTTCGGCCGTTCCTCGAACTGATAGAAGGCGTCCATAGCCTCTTTTGGCAACCGTCCGGCATCCACCAATGCCATGAAGAAAACGGCATCGATCGCTTCTAACCCCGCCGCCTTGGGATCATCCTCTCCCACCACCCGGATCTCTCCGTCCTCAAAAAGTTCGAACCCTTTTCCCGTAGGGAGCGTGATCTTTTTGCCCCTTTCTCTCCGTACGTCGTTTCTGCCTCCCAACCCCGGCCGATAATCACCCACCTGCCGATCAAATGGCCGTATTTGTAACATCGCATCAACAATAGCCGTCTTCTGCGAGTGAGGAAAGGAGGAAAGAAGGAACGCCTCTAGATATTGGGCAAGCTCGCCTCTTGTGTACGTAAAATCTCGCTTCTTTTCGCTTCGATGAACGATTTCGGAAAGCCTATATTTCTTCTCGTCTTTTTCATCGTGCGTCAAGTGGAGCCCCTCGATCTTCCAATCGGCCCGCCGACGTCTCAAGACATACTTGCCGGAATCATCAGTAGATACGATCGGCAACATCAACTGGGTCAGCGCCCATTTATCTTGCGAGGCGACACGCAGCTCATTGAGCAAGCGGACCGCTCCTATTTCCCGTTCTATCGATCTCGACCCCCAATACCTACCCCGCATTTCGTCGAGCTCCGCCGTCCACCCGTACGCCAACCCAAAATGGAGATTCACCGAACGCCAATCCCCAATCAGGTCCATCCCGGGTACTCTCGGACCCTCAGGCGCTTCCCCCTTATTCATTCTAGCCCCAACGGCCGTTTCCAGCTTCGCCCGAATCAAGCCAACAAATTCTGACTCATCCAGTTGCAGCACTTCCGGCGTCTTCCCCGCGATATAAACGGCAAGTCTCCCAACGAGGTCATCAAAACGTTGACGGTCAGCCAGCTGCCAGGCCTTCTCCGCATCCAATGGAAGGGCCCACACCGCTTCCCCTATCCGCCCAATGACCACCCGCCGCGCCTCTGCAATTGAGGCGACCCGTTCTCTTGAAGCGACTCCATGCGGCATAGCATGCGGATAAAAAAGGGCGCAAGAATAATTTCCCTGACAGGATACCATCTTCCGGTCCACCTGAGAATCATCCGCGCATAGCCAGTCGCTCAAAAATCCGCTAACCTAGGGTGGTCATCGCATGGAAGAAACCTTTCTCCCCCTCGGAAGCGACCACCGGATCATCCTTGATGAGCGGGTGGAACGTTTTCCCTTTGCCCGTCTGCCGTTTTTCTTGGGGACCCTTTTCGTGCTGCTCCTGCTTGCGATCGGCGGCGGCTGGATCTGGCAACGACGCGTACCCTTTTCCGTTCCGGAAACGGCGATCACGGCGACCCTGCCCCCCGCAGGACAGCGCTGGTTACAGACGCAGGCCACGTTCCCCATCCCCACCGTCTGGACCGAAGCGGTTCCCGGCAGCCGCTATACTATATTAATAGGTGGAACCCTTGAGCGTCCCACCTGGGTCCTTGCTCCGGTCTGGGTGAAGGCTCCGCCAGGTTTTGTATCCCGCGAACGGCATGGGTTTTACCGGCTGAGCGCCCTGGGCGAAGCGGGCGCAACCACCTCCCTACGCCTCTCTGAAACCAAATCTTGGCTAAAACAAGCCCCAGATGCGTTAGGCGCCCTCACTTGGCGCCAGGCCTCGAGCTCGGAACCCGTTTTTTTGGCGTGGAACCCGACCCTGCTAACGAGCTCGCTCCCCGCTTCCGTGCAAGGCACCCTCTCGGAGACGGATGATGCCTCTTATCTGCTCCAGCACAATGATTTTGATACGGCGCTCCTCGCTTCCGCTTCCGTGAATGGCCAAGGCCTTGCCCCGTGGCGCGATCATCTCGAACGCGTCTCCTGGTCCGATACCGTCGCTGGGCGCTCTTGGGAGCTGCGTTTTGAGAAGGCGATCCCGCAGAACAACCTGTTCCTCCCTCCCTCCGGAACTGAACGCCGCTTCCTTCAGGATGATTCGACGAGCAACCTCCTCACGGCCACGAGCTCGATCCCCACGGACACGACCCTCCGCTTAGGCGAGACCCCTTCCTCGACGGGACGAACCTGCTCAACGCCCGACTTCCACGCCTTCCTCCGCCTCCGCGGCGAGACGTTGGCGCGTCTGCTTCCGCTGCTGCTCCCCTCTGCAGGCATCAACCTTCTCGAGGTTGGCGCCTTTCAGGAACGGCTGTCGATCTGCCTCGAGTAGGGAGCCCGGTGCTGTTTTCGTCCCGATCCCCTCTTGTGCGCATCTGTGGATAAGTGAAGGAGCCCCTTATTCCACGCGCATAATATTCCCTGGGTTGATTTTCCCGAAAAAAAATGGTATAGTGGATATGTGGTTGAAAAAACAAAACACACAGCCACATCAACGCCCTTTCTTGCCGGGCACCCATCACATCTGTGCTCCGTCCGCGCCTCGTCGCGACCGAGCGATCACCTTTGACCCGGCGTTCCACAATTGAAGATCTCGCTCTTTCGTCGGATTCGCTCCTTCGTCGGTCCCTTCGCTCTTTGTCGGTCAAGTTCGGATCACGGCTTCGTCAGGCGTCAGACAACTCAAGAAGGATCGTTCAGTGGCGGTCATTGTCGGTTCGTTCGCTCTTTCGTATCGCATGGTGATAGGTTGGGCAGGTCGGTCGCATGTTCCTCACCTCCTGGCAGGGTCATTGCCAGTCCATCGTCCTTTCCAGCGGACGCCCTCTCCTAGGTGCGCCTCGCATCCCTCTTCTGAAGTTCCGTTCCCTTTCTTTCCGGGGAAAGCCCATTTCTCTCTTTGCCTGTAGAGAAAGGGAACGGAGCGCAAGCTTCTGACCCTTCCCCTATTCCCTCACGGGATTGATGCCTCACGGCATGGGAAGGTCTCCCACTTGTCCGCGCTTGTCGCACGTGCTTGTGGCGGCAACGTGGTATCCCCCACCTATATGGTACGACCTTCTGGCGTGCCATCGGGGGCTCTGCCCACGGATAGGTATGAGACATCTCTCTGAGCGTTGGTTCCCTGGTTGTGCCAACCCTTGTCCAGCCCCTCGTGGTATCGGACGAACAAGGCCTTCCACCTTCGCTCCTGCGGCGCCGATCTGGCGACTCCCTCTCAAGGATTCGCCATCGGCGCCTTGTCAATTCTGGA
>CAZIMD010000004.1:0-4012 GCA_964540365.1 uncultured Gammaproteobacteria bacterium | reverse complement strand
TCTTTCTCCCCAAGCCGCCGACGGTGGAAGTTGAAACGGACGACGACAGCTCCGTCGAGGCGACGGCCGTATCCGATGACCTCGCCGTGATTGCAGGCCTTCAAGAGGAGCTCCGCGACGTCCGCAAGGCCCTGCAGGTGCTTCAGGACGGCTCCTATGGCCTCTGCAAATATTGCCAAAAACCTATCGATCCCAAGCGCCTCGAAGCGCGTCCTACCTCCTCTGCCTGCATCACATGCAAAAAGACGCTCACGCAAGAGCTCTAGGGGGCACAGCCCTATTCTTCGCAAGCATTCTCGTCTTTGCGTTAGACATCAGCTTGAAACGCCTTTTTTTCACGTTTCCCGAGCGGTGGATCGGAAGCTTCCCGCCCGGAACGTCCTGGTTCCAAATCACGCAGCATGTGAATGAAGGCGCGACCTTTAACGCGCCTGTCCCCGTTTGGCTGCTGGTGTTCTGCTCATGCGCCTTCCTAAGCTGGTTCCTGGTGACGTTTTTTCGCTTTTCGTGGTGGTGGAAGCATCCGGGAGCGCTCTTCTCCGCCAGTCTCCTCATTGGCGGTGCCGTTGGGAACCTCTACGACCGCCTGTCCCTTGGCTATGTTCGAGACTGGCTCCTCATCGGCAACCTCAGCGTCTTGAATTTGGCTGATTTCTGCATTATTTTTGGATGCCTTGGTCTCTTCTTCACCTTTGCGAGCGAGCGGCCTAGACAGCTGCGCCCATCCATGGAACGGGATGGGGCATGACCTCCTCCGTCACGACCGCTTTCCTCCACGGGATCTATTCCGAACCTGTCGCCGTTGAGACCGATATCTCGTCCGGACTCAGCACATTTACGCTCGTCGGCCTTGCGGACGCATCCGTCCAAGAGGCGCGCGAACGCATCCGCAGCGCCATCCGGCAATCCGGGTTTGCCTTTCCCAAGACCCGCATCACGATCAACCTGGCCCCCGCAGACCAAAAAAAGACCGGTTCCAGTTTTGATGTCCCGATCGCGATCGCCATCCTTTTGCGTGAGGGCGTGGTCCCTCCGGAAGCGGTCCAAAAGGCCTTATTCGTGGGTGAATTGGGCCTGGATGGACAGGTCCGACCCGTCCGCGGAGCGCTTTCCATGGCACTTCTCGCCCGGCATCTCGGCTTTACGCGCTTATTCCTCCCCATGGAAAACGTTGCCGAAGCGGCTTGTTTTTGCGACGTTGAGATCCTCGGCGTCCCAACGCTCGGCACGCTCGTCCGACACTTGAGAAACGAGTCTCCGCTTCCTCGAACGGAACCCCCGACCGCCGCACCGACCGCCAGTGAATCCCGCCTCGATCCCTTCGCGGAGGTGCATGGGCATGCGCAGGCAAAACGCGCCCTCGAGATCGCCGCCGCAGGTGGGCACAATATCCTTCTCTACGGCCCGCCGGGATCGGGAAAGACCCTCCTGGCCCGCGGCTTCCCCCACCTGCTCCCGGATCTGGACGAGGAGGCCGGAATCGAGACGACGCTGATCCACTCGGCGGCAGGACAACGCGTCTTGTCAGACCTGATGCGCCGGCCTCCCTTTCGTTCGCCGCACCACACCGCGAGCCTGCCCGCGTTCGTGGGCGGAGGCTCGCCGCCGAAACCGGGGGAGATCTCGCTCGCCCACCATGGCGTGCTGTTTTTGGACGAATTCCCGGAATACCCCCGCAGCCTCCTCGAAGCCCTCCGTCAGCCGCTCGAAGATCGCGTCATCCACATCAGCCGCGCGCACGGGGCGATGCGCTTCCCTGCCCGTTGCCAGCTCGTCGCGACCATGAACCCGTGCCCTTGCGGATTTGCCGGCTCACGAGGATCGACCTGCCGTTGCCAACCGGGGGCGATCGATCGCTACCGCCGTCGCCTCAGCGGCCCGCTGCTCGATCGGATCGACTTGTTCGTGCACATGGATCGCGTCGCCGAGACCGAATTGCGCCCATTAGCCCCATCGAACGGCGATTCGCATCGGCTGCTCCGCATCCAACAGGCGCGCGACCGGTTTCGGACGCGACTAGCAGGGGTCGGCCTTCGCCAGCCGGCCGATGCCACTCTCGCCCACCTACGCGCGCATTGGCCCATCCTGGATGACGCCCATGCCTTGCTGCATCAAGCCATCCAGCGCTACCAGCTGTCCGCGCGCGGGTACACGCGCCTGCTGCGGGTCGCCGCCACCATCGCCGACCTCGAAGCCTGCGACCAGATCCGCACGGAACACGTGGCGGAAGCCCTTACGTATCGAAAAAAAGACGATCCTTAGCCAAGTTTTCCCGATGCTTGACGGTCGACGCCCGGGCCGGTACCCTGGCAGGTACGTTATTTTGTCTCCGGGGTCGTTGATTCTCTCTGATTCCGAGAGATTTCGTGCGGTGATTAAACAGCCTGCCGGGGGCCTGTAAGACAGACCTGGATGCAGTGGTCTTGCGCTCGCGGATGGCTACGGAGGATCCTATTAAGCCTTCTCCCCTTCCTTATTATGCGGCACGCCTGGCCCTCACGGCCTTAGGCGCGCTTCACACGGCGACCCAACACGCTGGAAGGCTTTTTTCCTATCTGGATGACCACTTGGCTGCGCCGGTCCGCAACGCCTTCACGCGCCTGGTCTCGTTGCCGGTCTACCGCATCTTCTTTTTTACCCAACTCCGCATCCGGAAGACCGTCGCCTCGACTCGCGGATTGTTTTTCGTCTTCTTCACCAGCAAGTACACCCTGCACATCCTGCTCGTCGTCTTTGCCGTACCGATCGCCTTCGCTCAGCTCGAGCCCGCCTCCGCGGCCGCTGACGTCGGCCAGCACTCGATCCTGTATGCGCTCGTGACCAACGGCCAGGAATCGGTAATCGAGGAGACGGCACGACAAGAATCGCCTGAAGCGCCGTCGTCGTATCTCGATGGAACGGTGCAGCCGCTCGCCAAGATCGATTTTGACTATGATCTTGCAGACGCGACCGACCGGACGACGGACCACGGGATCGCCGGGACAGTCGCCCTTCGTCCGCGCCCGAGCCGACTGGACCTGGAAGGGCCGGTGACGCGCCCGGAACCGGAACCCGTCTTGGCCACGACGATCGCCCCCGAAGCACCCTCTGAGCCGCGCACGGAGATCAGCGCATACACGGTCCGTCCGGGGGACACGATCGCCGCGATCGCCCGTCGCCATGGGATCTCGACGAACACGGTCCTCTGGGCCAACGGCCTGACGGCGACCAGTCGCCTCCGTCCCGGTGATACGCTCAAGCTCCTCCCCGTTTCAGGCGTGCTACACACCGTGAAGCGTGGCGAGACCTTGGCCGGCATCGCGAAACAGTATGCCGTTTCTGCGACGGAACTGGCGGCTGGAAACGGGTCCGTAAAGACGTTGCGCGTCGGCACCGAACTGGTCATTCCCGGCGGGACACCGCTCCCGACCCGTGTCGTGGTGGCAACGGCCCCGAAACCGGAACCGACGCCCGTCACGATCCCAAAACCGGCAACGGCCCCGACGCCTTCAGCCCCGAAACCCGCGAGCGTCACGGTGCCCGCAAGTACGGCCAAGACGCCGAAGGTGACCTCCGCGAAGGGCGTTCGGTCCGATATCCCGATCGCCCGCATCAAAAACAAGGCGTTCGACATCTATCAGGAACTCTCGAACTATACGGAAGACGCCCGCCCCCAACCGGAAGAGGAGATCGTGGATACGGCCGCCCAAAGCAAGACCAAGCTGCTCTGGCCGACCACGAAGCGCGTCATCAACCAATACTACGGCTGGAACCATACGGGCGTTGACCTGGATGGCGATTATACGGACTTCATCATCGCTTCCGCGGACGGCGTCGTGAAGGAAGCCGGTTGGAACAACGGCGGCTATGGCCTCCAGATGGTCATTGACCACGATGGCGGCTTCCGCACCCGCTATGCCCACGCCTCCAAGATTTTCGTGAAGGCAGGTGACACGGTGAAGCGCGGCGAGGTGATCGGCTATGTAGGAACGACCGGACGATCGACAGGGACGCACCTGCACTACGAGGTGTA
>CAZIMD010000003.1:13149-42673 GCA_964540365.1 uncultured Gammaproteobacteria bacterium | reverse complement strand
TGAGACGCGGCGGCTCCGCAGGAACCGTCAGAGCCGGGGCGGCGTGCCCACGTAGAACGTGAGCCCGCCCATGACCGTCATCCCCACGTCGCTCCCGAAGAGCGCGACGCGCTGGTTGCCGCGGGTGGTGATGACGCCGAGCGCCGAGTCGCCGTAGCCCACGAACACGCTGGGCTGGACGGCGATGTACTTCCAGGCGAACTCGTAGCTCGCCCGGGCCCCGAAGACGCGGCCCCGGTAGTCCCCGAGGATCACGCCCCGGTCGATCGACTGGATCTCGCTGTACCCGGTGTTGGTGTAGGTCCGAACACCGAAAGCGAGGTCGATCGTGTGGCGCACGTTGCCCTCGCCGAAGGAGAAGCCGACCCCCACGTCGGCGAGGTAGCCCGTGGCGGTGGGGAACATCGGTGCCCCGTAGAGCCCGTACAGCACGCCACCCGACACGTGGACGGAGAAGAGGTGGCTGATGCGCACCCGGAGGCGCGCGCCGGCCACCCCGTACGCGGGGTTCATGCCGGAGAGGACCCCGATGCCGCCCTCTCCGCCCACGAAGAAGTGGGCGTCGAGGCGGTCGAGGGTGCGGGCGGAGTCCCGGAGGGCGCTGACGTCCTCGCGGATGGCAGCGATCTGCGTGGTGTGCTCCGAGACCGTCGTCTCGAGGCGCGTGAGCCGGTCCTCGATCCCGCTCGTGTTGAGCGGGGTGGCCGAGGTGGCGGCGGCGAAGAGGCGGTCCATGAGGAGCCGATTGAGCTCCTCGCAGTCGACGCTGGGCGCCTGGGCGCCATCGGCTCCGACGACGGTGTGTCGGCAGGCCGCGTCGACCCGCGCGGTGAGGGCGGCGAACTGGGCCTCGAGGGCACCCACGCGCGCGGCGAGGGTGGGGTCGCTCGCCCCGGAGGGGGCGAGGACCACCTGTGCGGAGCCCGAGCCCACCGTCGCGGCGCATGTGACGCCCCGGCGGTCGGCGAGGTAGACCGGCTGCGAGCCCGGGGGGCAGTAGCAGCCTGCCCGCACGACCTCGCGCCGGTCGATGCGCGAGCAGGCGCTGACGGGGCCCGAGAGGACGTCGAGCACCTGGCGCCGAGCGTTCATCTGGACCCGGCACTCCACGTTGCCGCGGAGCTGGATCACGGTGGCCGCGCCGCCATACTCCGGCCCCGAAAGGCAGATGGGGATGCGGACGAGGTTGGAGTGCCGGGCCGCGACGCGCTGCCCCTCGCAGCGCGCGAGGCGCTGCGTGAGCTCCGTGATCCGGCGGGCCTGCTCAGCCTCCATCGTGGTACAGGCGGTTCGCGCACCGCCGAGCGCCTGCAGGGCCGCGGCCGACACCTGGGTGCAGGTGCCGGAGTTCTGCGGCTGGCTCGCGACATGGGTGAGGCACGCCGACAGGTTGACCCAATCGGTGCAGGTGGGCGGTCCCACGGGCCGGGCGTTGTTGTTGCACGCGGTCCCCGGGGTGTTCCGGAGAGCGCCGTAGTCCTGCGCGAGCACGGGGCTCGCGCCGAACAGCACGCTCACGGCCACCATGGCCGCGAGCAGGAGCGCCCTGAGGCGCTCCAAGGAGTTCTTCTCCATGGTCTTTTCTCCTGGCGTCTCGTGACGCCGCATGCAATTGGGCGAGGGATCCCTCGACCCGCGTGGAACGCGAGCGGGGCCCGCGCGGTTGACTGACGGTGAAAGTTACGGAACCTGCCGTTGTGAACGAAAGGTCCTAAAGCCGTCCCATCCGATCCTTTCGAGAGGCGGCTCGAGAGGGAACGGAACGGCTTCAGGATCATTCTGATTCGCCTTCATGTCGCGAAAAGAAGGAGACCGATGAAAACGAACTCGAAAACTAATGCCCAATGATACCAAAAAACGGGGGTTCTGTCAAGACCCATCCCCCTTCAGGCGGGTACCCCCCTTCCCCTCCCCTTACCGACGACGGTCGTCGAGGCCTAAAAATAGCCAAAAAATGGCTAACATAAGGCCAATTATTGCTCCATAGGCGGCGGCCTGGAGGAGGTTCGGGCGTGCGATCCAACGGGACGGAAGCGGCGTATCGATGATCTGCGCCTGGGCGTTATATCCAAAATTGGGAGTCTTTTCGATGACTTGCCTCGCCACCCCCTGCACCAAAAGGCGGGCCTGCTCGCGATCGGGATGGTACACGGTGAGGTTGATGATGCCCGTCCCGGGCGTGACCCCCACTTCCACGGCTTCCTGCCAAGCCTTGCGGCGACGGTATTCGTCTTGCGGGAAGGAAGCCGCATCCAGCTCGGGCGTCTCGCTTAACACGCGATTGGCGACGAGGGACGTGTAGACCAGCTCACGGACGTTGGTCGCGATCTGTTCGGTAGACTTGAGCGCCGTGTATGGATCGAGGCCGGCGACATTCGCCTGGACCACCAGGAGGCGCATGCTCGAGCTGTATTTCCAAGGAAAGGCAAGAGCGACGCCGGCGGCGAGGACCGCACCCAAGACCGCGCTCCAAAGGAGGCGCATCCAGGAACGTTCGAGCTGTTGCAAAAAGGCGTTCAGCATAAGAAAGGGCACTGGGAATGAGTATACCGCAACCGCATGACTTGCGGCAGGGGTCGCCGCTCGTCACTTCAAGGGCTCGCTCGTCACCGCGCTTCCGAAGGTGACCCGCGCCTCGAAGGGCTTCCCTTGGCGGAGCCCGGCAATGGTGACGGCCGTCCCGGGCCGATATTCGAGGACACGTTCCGCCAGCGTCCAGGACCCATCGAGCACATCCTGGTCAACGCGTTCAATGATGTCGCCCTCACTCAACGTGGCCGCAGCGGCGCCCTGGGGACTGACCGCCGCCGCTGAACGCTCCCCCACCAGCAGCGCCCCTTTTGTGGAGATCACCCCCGCTTGGCGCGTGAACGTGTCCGCCAGCTCAAGATACCGCACCCCCAAGGTCGGACGACGGACATCGCCACCGGAAAGGACGCTCGCCAGCGCGCTGCGGATGGCTTGGGCAGGAAGGACCGTTCCCCCGTCAGGTGCGGCGAAGCCGAGCCCAACCAGTTGGCCGCGCGCATCCCAAATGGGCGTCGCCGTAGGAAGGGCGACGCCATCGAGCAGGAAGCGCCGATTCCACTGGTCACTCGAGAAGGAAACCGAAGAGGTGGCCACGAAACCGAAGCCCGTGAGGACCGTTGGAACATATTGATTCGATGCGCGCTCGCCCCACACGGCCTGGCCAAGATCGACATCCGCCGGAGAGGCGAGGGCGGCGGCGGGAAAGTCGCGGGCATCGACCTTCAAGAACAGCAGGCCCGTGGCACGATCGCGAATCCCCTTCGTCGGAACAAGCACCTTGCCCTTCCAACCGATCCCCATCTCCGCGAGACGCGGCATCGATGGGAACGCGGCATCCAGCGTCACGAGCCAGCCGTCGTTCGTGACGGCCACAGCGACCGCGACCCGCTCCGACGCGAGAACGCGCGCCGAAGACGCGCGCGGATCCAGACGGAAAACAGGAACCGTTGGCGTCGCACGGCCGACACGGAGCGCCGCCGGCAGGCCCATGCGGCCATCCGTGGCCGGTTCGACAGGAATGATCTCAAGCGGCGGTGCCGCCGGGGGCGTGGACGGCTCGTTTTCGCTTGCCAGCCCGTCGATGCGCTGTTCAAGACGTCGCAGGCCGGGTGCGACGATCACCACGGAACCAAGCAGCCCGGCGCCCGCACCAAACATGATTGCCAACAGGACCGCGACCAACCAGACGCGACGCTCGACGGAAACGGGCGAGGACATATGCGCGTACGATACCAAATCCTTACGCCCAGCGCGAGAGCAGCAGGAGCGCGAAAAACGCGAGCAGGAACCCCACCCCTTCAAGCCAGGCGCTGAGGGCGCTGGGACGCGGCGAGAACCCGTAGCGGCGCGCACGCAACGGGGCTGCGACCAGTAGCGCCGCAAGGAACGCCTGCGTAGGCATGCTGAGCGGCAAAAACAAGAGCAGGCAAGCGAGCGCGCAGCCGATCCACACCCCAAACACGGTCCACGCCCGGCGCTGGGCGCGGGTCGCATCCGGGTGTGAAGTCGCGGCAAACCCCACCATGTTCACGAACGCGAAGGTGGCGATGGGAACCCAAACGGGCATGGCGGCCTTCGAAAAGGTATTGGTACCAACGATCCCCCAAGCCAGGAGGGCGTTCGTCAGCGGGACCAGGCCCACATGCAGGTGCGTGAGGCCGTTCACGGGATAGTGGCCGGCGTCATACTTGAGGAGAAAAAAGAGCTCCAGCGAAAAATACGAGACGATCGCGACAAAAAACGAGAGCGCGTGACGCCAGGTCGGGTCTTCCAAGAGGAGGGCGCACACCGTCGCCGAAACGACAAAGAGGCAGCCGGGCAAGGTTTTAACCATCATTTCCCAGCGCTCCTTGCCCGCCCAGGCGACGCGCCAAGCGACAAGGGCGTACACGACCACCGCGGCAACGAGCGGCCACGGAAACAGCAAGGGCTCCCGCCATTGCCATTCAAATAACCCATAAATGCCAAACCCCGCAAGCAAGGGGCCGAGGCGCAGCAAGAGCGTAAACATAACTTATAGCGCGGCCCGTGCGGCCGTAAGGGCCTGCTGCCAACGGGCTTCCGCTCCGGGCTCTTGGCGGGCAAGCCCATCCAAGGCCAATACTAGCGCCAAATGCAGATCACGGCGCGGTCCAGGGACGACGAGCCGCAGCAGGTCTCCGCGGGCTTGCGCCGCATCCTTGTCTTGCTCGTATGCCACGATCACGCGCTGGACCTCCGTTTTCCAGGCGGCATCCAGCTCTTCCGGGGAACGCGCGAGAGTGGGCGCCGACGACGAGCCGCCCGTGCCAGAGCTTCGAGACTTCCACCATAAACCGCCCCCTGCGGCCAGGCAGAGGACAAGCAGAAGCGCCGCCCACCTTCCATGCATCCCATTCATAGGCGACGGCTAGGCATGCCATTCGGGCGATGTCCGACGGAATTCACGCCATTCGGAAAGCGTCACCGCCACCGCCATGGCAACCGGGATGGACACGATCGCCCCCACCATCCCGAAGAGCTTCGCGCCGATCAAGAACGCGATGATGCTGACGATCGGATTCAACCCAAGCGTCTTTTCCGTGATCTTGGGGACGATGAGGTTGTTCTCCAATTGCTGGATGAGGATGAGGGCCACCAGCGTGACCAGGGCCGTGGTCGGCGACTTGGTGAAGGCCAGCATCACGGCCGGCACCGCCGAAAGGATCGGACCGATATAGGGGATAAACTCGAACAATCCACCGATGACCGCCAAAAGGAGGGCATATGGTACCCCAATCAACCCGAAGGCGACCAGGTACATGAGGCCGATGATCAGGCAGAGGAGCAGCTGGCCACGCATCCACGCCCCCAACTTTTCCATGAGGAGCCAGGTGAGACGGGTGGCGAAATCCTGGTACCCCTTCGGGACCCACTGATGGAACACGCGCTTGATGGCGGAATCCTCGATGACGACGTACAAGGCCAGCACCAAGACCACGACAAACCCCGCGATCCCGCCGAAGATATCCACAACCGTCGAGAAGGCGTTGGAGAGGAAGGTTTGAGCCTGGCCTTGGAGCCCGCTAAGCCCGGAAGAGAGGTCGAAGCCCGCGGATTGGATTTGGGTGAGGACGTCCAAATCTCGAACGATCCTGGCCGCATCCCCTAGCCGATCGCCATAAGTCGTGACAAGGGCACGGGTCTGGCTTATGAGCGCCGGAACGAGGAGGGTCACGATAAGCGCCAGAACCCCGAAAAGGAGGAGGTATAAACAAAGGACGGACACGGTCTTCGGGATGCGGTGGCGCAATCCCCAGTTTGCCACCGGGTAAATGACACCAGCGAGGAGGATGGCCAGAAAGCAGTATAAGACGATGTCCTGGATAAGCCAGACCGTGACAAGCCCCAAGGCGACGGCCACGACCTTGAAGATCGAGGCGAAGCTGAGGTCGTTGGGGAGAGGGCGGGGGGAGGGCATATGCCTAAGATACCACGTTTTTCCGGGAGCGCCCACCTCGACAGGCGCTCGCTTTTTCCCTATCCTTCGCGCATGATCGAGCACCGGAAAGCCCGCCACGAGTACGACATCCTCGAAACCTGCGAGGCCGGCTTGGCGTTGACGGGCGACGAGGTCAAGAGCCTCCGCAGCGGCCACATGCGGCTCGAAGGGGCCTACGTTCGGCCCCTCCAGGGGGGATTCTGGCTCATTGGGGCGCACATCGACCAATATGGGAAACAGGGCCATCCGACCCCGTACGACCCCCTCCGCAGCCGAAAACTCCTGGTCCATCGGAAAGAACTGCTCTATTTTGCGGGAAAACTGGCTGAAAAAGGCTTGACACTGATCCCCCTTCGCGTGTATCCTTCTGGTCGACGTTTTAAGCTCCTGTTTGGCTTGGGGCGTGGCAAGCGCTTACACGATAAGCGCGCCACCCTTAAGGAACGTGAATTAAAGCGACAAACTGGACGGTTCTTGCGCGATACGCGCGAGACCTTCTAGGAAATGGCATGGGGATGACCAGTTTCGACGGCGACTCCCCTCCTCTCCTGCAAGCCGGACGTGTCGATGCGCCCGTAACCCCATCGACAACTGACAGTTGCCAACCCTGTCGCTCGCGTCAAGAATGCGCTCGCTTCGGCGTTCCGCGTTCCCAACGCTGCTCCGGTCCTCGCCTAAGGCGACTGCTACCGAGCCGATCCGCCCTGGCGCCGTCTCACGCCAGGGCCTGATCGTCACCCTTTGAGACGTGATCCGCGGCCCTGTTCTAGGTCGCGGGTGACCGGCTAGAACTTGATGCCTGCCGCTTGTCGGCTCCGAACGCAGGCATGACCCCTCGAACCGAACCAAGCTTGTGAACGAAGGAAGGGGGACGGTTGTCCGGACGGGGGTGCGATTCCCCCCATCTCCACCAACAAAACGAGAGAACGGGGCCACGCCCCTCAACAAAATCATTTTTCATCCACTCGCCAGCGGACGCTGGCCCTCACTCAATGCGCATCCACCATCGCCGCCGGGGCGGCCAACAGAAGAAAGAGGAAGGCCTGCAGTTCCGCGCCAACGAGCAGATCCTGGCTCCGACCGTACGAGTGATCGACGAGAACGGCGAGATGCGCGGCGAGATGCCGACCAGCCAGGCGATCGCCCTGGCCCAAGAAAAGAGCTTTGACCTGGTCGAGGTCTCCCCGAAGGCCGTGCCGCCCGTGTGCCGCCTCATCGACTACGGCCAATTCAAATACCAAAAAGAAAAGGAGGCGCGGGCACAGAAAGCCCACGCCAAGAAGGTTGACGTGAAAGGGGTCCGGCTCTCCGTGAAGATGGGCCAGCACGACCTCGACATCCGCGTCGACCAGTCGAAAGGCTTCCTGCAGGACGGGCACAAGATCAAGATCGAGATCATGCTCCGCGGCCGCGAGAAGGAACACGGCGAGCTCGCGACGCAACGGATCAACGCCTTCATCGCCGCCCTCCAGCAAAGCTACCAGCTCTACATCGAACAACCGGTCACGCGCAGCGGCGGCAACGTCTCGGCGATCGTGGGACGGAAATCCTAACTTCACTCCTATGAAACTCAAAACGCACAAGACGGTCGCCAAACGCATCAAGATCACCGCCTCCGGCAAGCTCATCAAGCGCAAGGCCGGGCAGGACCACTTCAACAGCCGGGAAAGCGGCAACGTCACCCGCAACAAGCGCCGTGACCTCGACGTCTCCAAGCGCTACGTCCGCAACATCAAATCCCTTATCGTCAACTTCTAACCGTTATGCCTCGTGTCAAACGCGGTACCCACCGCACCAAGCGCCGCAGTAATATCCTCGCCCGCACCAAAGGCATGATGTGGGGGCGCAAGAGCAAGATCACCCTCGCCAAGACCGCCGCCAAGAAGGCCGGCGCCAACGCCTACCGCGACCGCAAGCTGAAGAAGCGCGACAACCGCGGCCTCCAGCAGGTCCGCATCAATGCGGCGGCCCGCCTCAACGGGACCACCTACTCGAAGCTGATCAGCGGCCTCAAGAAGAAGAACGTCGCCCTCGACCGCAAGGTCCTCGCAGAACTCGCCAGCAAGCACCCGGAGGTGTTCGCGGAGATCGTGAAGGCGGCGTAGGGGAAAAGAGAAACGCTCCGATTCGTCGGGGCGTTTTTCGTTCCATGGAATCTGGATACTTGCGTTTAGAAAAGTATGGTATCATGGACGGCGTACACATCCCCATCTCTATGTCACGCCCTTTTGAAGGAAGGATCCGAAGCCTTGAGGAACTGCGCCGCAATGGCTCTGGCACGGAAAAACCGCCGGTCCGCCTCTCTCTCCCGCGCGCTTCCGGCGATAGCCGCCTGACGACCGAAGAAGCCCAGCGTCGCCTCACCGAGCAACTCGCACGAGAACGCGTAGAGCGAGAAGAGCTTGAAGCGTCGAATGAAGTCGAGCGCCTGGCCGTGAGGGATGGCATGGGTAAGAACACGGAACGAAAAATACTTGGCGACCTTCGGGGCAAGTACCAGAACAGGAGAGCGTTGGCCCGATACCATGAACAACTCACTGCCCAGCGCGAGAACCGACCGGTAAAACACTTGAAACCGCTCCCAGTGATCGACGACGCCAGACGCGCTTCCCTGCAAGATCTGCTTCGGCAATACGACAGGGACGCGGAAGCGAACGGCATCGTTGACATTGCCTTCCCGCAAGTCGACGTCCGTAATTATCCGGAGGCGGATGCTCGTGTCTTTGATCCGCAGTCCCGTGAAGCAGCGATTGAGCGAAGCCGCGCACGGGCAAGAGCGGGAGCGGCTTCAAGCGCCCGACAGAATGAGCGGGCTAGCCAACTGATTGATGCTGCCCGGGAACGCCAACGCGCGGGCGCGGCACAAGCCCGCGCCGAAGCGAAGGTTCGAGCCGACGAAAAAGAGCGGGAGCGCGTACGGCGCCTTACGCACGGAAACCCAAATGGATCCGGTACGCGCGCGGCCTATCACCTGCTTGATGATGGAGCGCCTAATGTCATCATTGATAATGCAGGCGAATACGTTGATGTTCCTGCGGACGAAGTGCAGGGAGCGGATTTTAACGCACGCCCCCTCTCCACCAAAGAGTCCGCAGGGTATTGGGATGCGATTCTCGAACCGAATGATTCGCCAAAGGACACCATCCATAACGCGGATTTCGTCGTAAATCCCAAGCCCTTCGAACTCCCGGCGCGCACACGAGCGGCATACGACACGGACGCGATCGACGCGGTTCGCGCTGAGGACGCGCGTAGAATTTTCGAAGCCAGACGCGCCGCAGCTGCAAGGATGTTGACGCCCGAAACAGCTCCGACGCAGAAAGAAGCAACTCCGATGACACGGGAAGAGATCTACGCATCCATGATCCCGCTTATGGCGAAACGGGAGCAGCTAGAAGCGGAGGAGGTTAAAGCCGAACAGAGGCGTAATGCCCCGCCGATTATCGACGGCCGGATCCTGCAGAAGCTGCAGGAACTTGAGGCCCGCACACAAGAGATCGAGACCCTCCAAGCGAACATTACCGATTTTGATCAAAAGGTAGAACAGCAGATGCAAGAGATCGAGCAAAGACACGGCGTCAATCCGCTCCACTACGACATAGGCTCCATTTCGCCTGCAAGGAAGCTTTGGACTTTGGCAAGGAACGCCTTCCATGTTTTGAAGGGGACCCCAAACGAAAGCCCGGCAGCCGCCTTGCGACAAAATCGCATCAATCGCCAGTATCTCATCGAACAACAAGCGAAGCTCACGCAACTCATCGAAGAGAAGGCGCGAATCGCAAGAGAACTCGACCTTCTCACCCACGGAGAGGAAGCCATGGCTGCCCGTGATAGAGCCCGAGACCAAACGGTTGAGGGCCAGCAAGCCGCCGCCCGAAGGCAGGTCCGACGGATGGGCTCCTTAAGAAGAATGCCTCGACCCGATTACTTGCCAGAAGCTGCTAATAGCGATCAGGAGACTGGAGTGGAAGCGGAAGAACGTGCGCGAGCAGCCTTTGAACGAGTCATGGATCCAGCGGAAGCTGCGGCACTCGCTGCGGAGTACCGTCATGACGCGAACATGGCAGCGAAGCAACAACGGCCCCGTCTGGGATGGTCGAAGAAGGATGGCCGATGGTATAGCGACGCGCGTTACGGAGCCCAGATCGATTCCAAAGACTGGGATGACGTGCTCAACCTAGACCAGGCCGCACAAGAAACTCCTTCAGCCACTGAAGAAGATACTGACGACGCAAGATTCAAGCTCGGCGATTCAGACGCCCATGGAAGGAATTTTGCCGTAAAGCGCCGAAAACCACCCTCTTCGGACATGCCCGAGCCGGACGAATTGGATATCGCCGCCTAACCGCGACCCGCTGACCCCATCAGCGGGTTTCGTTTTTGGGGATCGGGGGCGAATATGGTATCCTCTTAACCAATTGATCGTATGACCATGCCCCTTTCCCACAGAATGCCGGAGATCCGCACCGAACGGGTGCCTGGACAGACGTGGCGAGGCTTCCTCCAGGAAGCCCACGCAATGCGACGGCCTACGTCGCGCCTCACACCGGACGACAAGTCCTACGTAAACGGCGAATTTGCAGGTATTCAGGCACAATGGGAACCGGCGTACAATCCGGAGGCAAGCGATTTCGCCGAACGGCTCGCCGTCGTATTGGCCGGGAAAATCTCCGTTGTGGCCTGCTTGGCGGACCGTGTAAATGACCTGCTTAACGGGACGGATGTGATCGCCGTCGTCAGCAGCGGCCTAAGCCCAAGCTCACGCGATGAGGATGACGTTAGCATCGTGGGAATCGACGTCACCATCGGCGCAAGAGAGATCGAAAAAAAACTGAACCGGACCCTTAAGCGGGTCATAGAGATTCCTCATTTGCGCCATCGCGACTATGTCTACGTCCCGGACAGCTGGAAAGAGGATGCGGACCTAAGCGAAGGATTCAAGGACCAACTGCCGGGAGGTCCACACGTATCCGACCGGGTCTTCCGCGTCCCGACCGTCGCCCACCTACCCTTCACAACCATCAAGGAACAGCTTACGGACGCACAAGCCGAGGACGCGGTACGCTTGTTCGCCCTGCAACTCACGCTGCAATGCCGTGATCTTGGCCTCCTTTGCGCGAATCGACTCTCACAGCGGATCGACACCCGACCGGCAGATCTCCAAACCATGCGGGACGTAAAAACATGGATACGGGCGTTGGATTGGATGTGGAATCCTGGACAGGTGCGGCTTGGGAAGATGGCTCTCGGGTACCTTGACGGATACGAGGAATTCGAGAAGCCGCTCATCTCGAGCACCAACCAAGACCAACAGGCGTATCGCGCCATCCTGCAAGGGTCCAGCCTTAGCACATCTGCCGCATGGAGGACGCTCGTAGAACGGCATAAGGCAACCCCTCTCTTTGCCTTGGTGACAGCAACTCTCGAAACAGCGCAAACCATTGAAAACCTCTGCCGAAACGAAGCTGACGCCTCCCGCCTGAGAGCCGCCTAATCGATAAAAAGAACGCCCCTGCCCGGGGCGTTTGCGCTAGTGGCTCTCTTCCTGTGCCCGCCGGTAGAGCTGGAGCAGGATCCGGACCTGGACCGGCGCCAGATGGCGGAAGTCGAACTCGCCGGCGCCGTCGAGTGGGGCGCCCATCTGCTCGAGGACGTAGCGGACGAGAGCAAGGCCGAAACCATACCGATTACCGGAAGCCCCCATCCCGCGAAAATACCCTTCCACGGCATCCGCGTGCAAAAAAGCGACCGGCTCGTACAGAGGAATGGCGATTTGGCCGGAGGCCCCCTCGAACGCCCGCGTATGCAACACCGCCTCGACCGTCCCATCTTGTCGATAACGGAAGCGTTGCGGATGGAACCGCGGTGCATGCGGATGCTGCAGGACCCGCACTAGAAGTGCGAGCTTCTCTTTCTTGCCACGACGCCGACCCCTCTGGGAGCGGCGGCTTCGTGATGACGACCGATGCCCCATGATGCGTACTCCTTTGAGCCTAAGCTGAAGAATCCGGCCTTGATTCTACGGATTTTTTCGTGGCTGTCAAGGGCTGCCGCCCCAACCATGCACGAAGGACGCTGGCGGCGCGCTCACGTCGCTGATCACGCGCCCGACGCCCGACCTTCCAGGTTGCCGTAGCGGCATCTTCCGGGGAATCGTTCCGGCGCGCCAAGACCCCCCACGCACGATACGGCCACGACCGTACCGCCGCCCACAGGCGGGCCGGCAGGGTGCGGAGACGGATCCCAACACCAAACAGGTGAAGATAGATCAGCCGGCGTCGGTCGCGGTCGCGATCAAGGCGCTCCGCCCAAGTGGTGACGCCCGTGCCATCCCCCTTCCGCTCGACCCGCCACGCCAAGGCCGCCGGCAGCACGCGGGCCTCAACCCCCAACCAACGCAACCGCCACCCCAAATCGAAGAAAAGCGCCTCGACCGTCCGCCAGGGGAACGCCAACGCCTCAAGCTCCAACAGGCGCGAAAGATGGTCCGCCCGATACATCGCGGCCGTCGCAGACAAGGAAAAGACCTCCAATGAGGCGGCCTCATATTGCCGCAACGATCCGCCTGCGCCTTGCGGTCGCCAGGAGAAGGATTTCGTCAGCCCCATCCCGACCGCATCGACGAGTTCCGTGGGCTCGATCTGCTCTAGGCCGTCATCCCCCTCCCCCAAATACCACGCCCGCAAGACCGCCGGGCCAAACGCGCCCACCTCCGGACGCTCGGCCGCCTCTGAAAGGAGACGGGCACACGCGTCTTTCGCCAACAGCGTCTCCGGGCTCACGAACAGGATCCACGAACGGGCTTGCTCCGCATGGGGGATCCGTTGCAGCGCGAACTTCGCCGCCTGCCGCCAAATATGGCCCAAGCCGTGGTGCTGGAACAGCCGTAACGTGGAAACGTACGGATATGCCTGGGCCAACCAGGCGGAAACGCCATCATGCGAGGCGGCATCAATCAACACCGTCTGGTCCGGTCGACGGGTCTGGTCATCCAAGGAACGCAACAGCAACGGTAGCCGATCACGATGGTTCCAGACGACGGTGGCGACGATCAAGCGCGCATCTTCCATGCAGGCATCATACCTAGCCGGATCGCCTTTGCGAATGGGTCAGGAGGCCGGTTCCTTCGCGGGAATGGTGCGTTTTGGCGAAACCTGGAAACCGAGGCGGTATTTTCCCCCGATCATGAGCCGCGTCATGGCATCAGTCGCGGGAATCGACCCGAAAACGGTATAGGTGAGCGGCAACAGCGCCCACTGCAAGATCATCGTGAGATACGCATACGGCTTCGACGCGTGCTGCGGCGGCGGAGGCAAGAGCGTCAAGGAAAGCCCCGCCGAGACGAATAGACCCATCATGGAGAGGCGCATCAGCCATTGGAGCGTGAAGGGCGTGTTCTGGAAGAGGACGAAGGCATGGAACGAATCCGGCGCCGCCCAAAACGGCAGGTATCCGAGGAGGAAAATCAACACCGGTGCCGTCGCCCACATGACCCCGCCCTCGAGCTGCTTGAAGAGCCACACGACCTTCCGCCAACGCGGGAACTTGGGATCGCGCCAGAGCGTCTCCATCATGAACGGGAAATTCTCCATCCCCCACGCCCAGCGGCGCAGCTGCTTGTATAGGGCGGGCAAGGCCTTCCAGTACTGGTCGGTCATCACCGTATCCATGGAGACCGGCAGATAGATCGGGGTCACGCGATAGCGGCCATGGTACTTGACCAACCCTTGCAAGAAAATCCGCGAATCCTCGGACACGATGTCCTTTTGCCAGAAGCCCACGTCGACAAGCATGCGCAGGCTCATCGAATGCGACGAGAACGTCATCATCCCCTCCGGACGGGCCAATTCCTGCATCAGCCAAAACGTGGTACCGAACATGGCCACGCGTACCACGGCGGGCGATTCCCACAGGTTGTTGTTGTAGAGGGCCATCGGCTGGTAGGAGCTTCGCGTCGGCTCCTGGACCGTCAGGTACGCATGGGTCAAGGCCGAGAAATACTGGGGATGCACGATCGTATCGACATCAAAAGAAGAGACGACCGTCCAGTCGGGATCGAGCCCCAGCGCCTGCAGGCGCGGGAGGGTGGTCTTGCCCGCATAGTGTAGGTTCGAGCCCTTTCCCGGGATCTCCCCGGGAAGCCCGATCGGGTGCTTCGTGAGGATCAGGTCTTGAAACGCCTCCGCGAACCGCGGCAGGACGTCACGTTCCACCTCCTCCAAGATGCTTGAAAAACGCTCCTCCCCCGCCAGGATGACCGTCATGCGCTTCGCCGGGTAAGAGACCTTCGTGAGGGAATCCAGGGTCTCGCGGACGACGGCGGCGGATTCTTTCGAGAACGGCAAGAAAATGACATGCCGTACGCGGTCGTACCCGGGCAGCCGTTCGGCCTCCAGCTGCCAGGGACGGCGCAGGGCGACCCGATAACGACGCCAGGAAATCAGGATGAACGGCGTAAAATAGAAGACGCGAAAGAGCCAATAGAGGTCAAAAAGGATCACGAAATACATCATCCAGATCGGCTGGAGGAACGACAGGAGGATCGAACCGGCCAAGAGGGTCCAAACCAGGACCCCCGGGATGATCTCCCAAAGGCGGATGCGTTGGGCGGCAGTCATAGGCGTGGAAGGGTGATATTCGGTTCGCGATCGTACCGCGGGAAAACGATCGCCGCCGGAAGACGCTGCCCGGAACGCACGGAAGCGAGTAGCCGAGCGCGCGACGCGTCATCGGCCAGGTCTTCGGGAAACGCCTCGAACAAGGGCACGCGGAACCAGCGGGCGAGGAGGTGCGCATACAAAACCCCGACCCGTAACGCGGAGAACCGGCCCGGCCCCGAAGCGACAAGGACACCTTCGAGCGCACGAGCGAGCATCTCGCGCCGTTCGCGGATCAGTGCCAAAAAACCGCTGGGGACGCCCTCCACCTGCCACGCGACGAAACGATCCGTTCCCCAGGACAGCCCCGCTTGGCCCGGAACGCGGGTATCCAACAGAAGATAGCCCATAGCTAGGCGGAACGCTCGTTTAACCGGTCAATGACCACGTTTTTTGGAGCCTCCAGGATCGCATAGAGGAACTTGTCGGTCATTTCCTTCCGGTAGCGAAAATCATCGACCGTCATGACGCTGAAATTGATGTCGGTCCCCAGGTCATGTTCCATTTCCTGCAAGACCTTGCGAAGACGGTCGGTATCGAACCTGTCTGAGACGACGAACACGTCGACCGGCGCCTTCGGCTTGCCGATGAATACGCCCAAAAAGGCCAGGTACCGGATATCCCCAAACGCCTGGATCTCCTCATCGAGGTGCTTCTCCAGCATCAGTTGGGCCTTGATGATGAGGGTCGTGAGCTCGGGCAGGAGCGGGAAGGTCTGGTTGACCATGTAGTACTTGCGCTTGACCCCGAAGGTCTTCTTGGTCCCGGCCTCCTCGGGATCGGCTTCCTCGTTCGAATCGATCTCGGTGATGAGGCCGAGCTTGAGGAGGTTGGCCAACTCGCGGCGAACCGCATTGATCTGCGTGTCGACCTTGCGGGTCAGCTCGCGGACGAACATGGGATCACGGGGATAGCGCAAAAACAGGCTCAAGAGCTTCACGCGGGTCCGTGAACCGAAGAGTTGCTCAAGCATAGGGCTTTGCGTTGTAGAGTGCCTGACGACAGGGGCATTGGCAAGCGATTTGGTCCCCATGGCGGCCTGGACGGACGGTCCCCGACCGGGTACCCTAGAAGCCAACGTCCCCCTTTGGCAGCCAGCCCCTTTCCCATGCCTGCCCCTACGCTGCAATTTCGGATAGCGGAGATCGACGCCCGGCGTCCATCTTCGGGAGCCATCATCGAATGCCTCCGTTTTGATGATGAGCCGCGGCAAAAAAAAGGCGCCACCATCCTCGCGCTTGCCGAGATCCACGCGACCGTTTACGTCTACGAACGCCTCCTCGATACGGTACACGCCGCCATCACCCAGGCGCGGACGCTCGTGGCGAAGATGGAGGGCGATCCCATGATCCGCTTTGAGAAGATCATCCAAAAGGTGAACGAGGCCCTCGCCCAGTTCGCTTCCACCGAGGCCACGCCCATCCATTGGCAGCGCGTCAACCTGTTCATCTTCCAACTCGGGGAGGAGCACCTCTGCTTTTCGGGGATCGGCGCCCTCACCAACGTGTTTTTGCAGCACCAGGAAAGCGGCTCCACCAAACCGTTCGACCTGTTGGGCTCCTTGGAGCAGCCGGAAACGCCCGACCCCCAAAAGCCGCTGGCCTCGATCGTCTGCGGCAACCTGAACGTCGGCGACGTGCTGTTTATCGGCACGCAAAACATGCAGCCGTTGCGAGAGAAGATCGGCCTCGTCCCGCTTTGCCAAGCCCACCCGCCGGTAACCGCCGCCCTGGAGATCCAGCAACAGCTCCAGGCATTGCGCTCGCTCGAGTCATATTTTGGCGTCATCATCGCCGGCGTCGCGCTGACTAGCCCAAACGTCGAAGCTGGGGCACGCACGCTGATCGCTGAACCGGCCGCCGAACCTGAACCGCCCGTCCACGCCATCCACCAGACGGAGCAAGAGACGGAGAACATCCTTGAGCACGGCTCCGAAACGGCTCCTGCCGCCTTGGGGAGCCTCGTTTCCGGCATCGTCGGCCGCGCAAAAGACGCTTGGAAAAACGCCCGGAGCCCCGTCTCCGGACCCGCGTCCGGAAAGGCGCCCCTCTCCCCCCTCTCCCTTGCGGGCCTGCGCGGCATGAACGCGGGGTACGCGCGCGGGCTGTTCGCGGAACGGCGCTCGGCCCTCGTCGTGGCCGCCGTCGTCCTGGTCAGCCTCATTGGCGGCGGGCTCTGGCTGCGCTCAGTGCGCGCCCAACAGGCGGAACAACGCCTCTGGACCGCGATCTACGACCAGGCCGTCGAGGCGAAGAACCGCGCCGAAGCCGCCCTGGTTTACAACGATGAAGACCGTGTCCGAGCCCAATTCACCCAAGCGATGGGCCATTTCCAACAGCTCGACGACAAGACCCCGGACCGCGCCCAGGCCCGCGCCGCCCTTCAAACGGAGCTAAACGAGATCCGCACGCGACTCCGGCGGCAACGGACCGTCACGAATCCGACCGTGATCGCGGACCTGCGTGAAGGCGGGCAAGCGGTCGGCGCCCAACAGCTGGTCGTACAGGATGGCAACGCATATTCCCTCGACGTGGCCAACAACCGCCTGTTGCGCGTCGACCTCGAAACGGGCAGCACCACGCGCCTCACGGCACCAGAAGGGGCCAGCCTGCGCCTCCTCGGTACCGGCCGCGAAGCGCCTCTCGTCAGCGATGGGGCAAAGGGCCTACTGACGGTCCGCAACCAAACCCTCGCCCCACTCAACACCAGCGCCCTCCGCCAGGCGAGCGCCGTGACCGCGCTCACCACCTACGGCCAACGCGCGTATGCCGTCGACCAAGGCACCGGAATGGTCTGGCGATATACGCTGTCCGCAAGCGGCCTCTCTGGCGAAAACAGCTATCTCCGAGAACCGCTCGACCTCGCCAAACGCGCCACCGCCATCGCTATCGATGCAAGCGTCTATCTGGGTAGCGCAAACGGTGAGGTCAGCAAGTTCACCTCCGGCCAACAGGACGCCTGGAGCCTCGCCCCCATCGACCCGCCCCTCAAGCAGCTCAACAGCCTTTGGACGAGCGCCGATAGCCCCGTTATCACCATCGTCGATCAAAGCGAACAGCGGATCCTGGTCTACACAAAGGCGGGTCGTCTCGTGGAACAGCTCCTTTCTCCCGATTTTAAAGAGCTGAAAGCCGCCTGGGGCGATCCGAAGACCAACACGCTCTACCTGCTCGAAGGGGACCGCCTATTAAAAACAGACCTTCCACGCGAGTAAGCGCCCTGCTATACTCCCGATGAATCGCACCTTCTATGCCCACCCCAAAAGCCCCTAAAGCGGCAAAACCTGCCGCCGCTCCCGCATCCGTCACGTCCGCAACGCGTAGCCGCGCCCCGTTCGGCTTCATCTTCTTCTTCCTGCTGCTCACGGCGACGTTCGTCTTCTCGACCTTCTTCGTCATTTCGCAGACGGCCCGTGAGGAAACGCTCCGCAAGGAGGCTTGGGAAGCGAATGCCGCGCTCGTGCAACGGCTCGATGCGCTGCAAACGCAGGTCAACACCCTGTCCGCCCGCGTCGCCCTTCAGCAGGAGCAGCCGCCAATCGCCGTCCCGACCTCAACGACGAGCACCCTTCCCAACGCCCGAACCCGCTAACCAAAAAGGCCGCCCACGGGCGGCCTTTTGAATCCCGTCAGAACGCACCCCTTTTTTTCCGCACGCAAAAACCGCCCACAGGCGGTTTTTGGAAAGCTTATTTGAGGGTGACCTTGGCACCGGCCTCCTCGAGCTTCTTCTTCATGTCTTCGGCTTCGGCCTTGGCGGCGCCTTCCTTCACGACCTTCGGCGCGCCGTCGACCATGTCCTTGGCTTCCTTGAGGCCCAAGCCCGTGAGTTCGCGGACGGCCTTGATCACGCCGATCTTGTTCCCACCCGCTTCGGTGAGCTCGACGTTGAACGAGGACTTCTCTTCGACGGCAGCGGCGCCCGGAGCGGCGGCGACCATCGGAGCGGCGGCGGAAACGCCGAACTTCTCTTCCAAGAGCTTGACGAGCTCAGCCAATTCCATCACCGAAAGCTTCTCGATCGATTCGACGAGCCCCTTGAACTTCTCCGGGATCTCGACGTTCTTCATGTCGGACATAGTATGTTTGTAATGTTGATTAGGGGTTTACGCTTGCTCTTTCTGCCCACGGTAGCCATCCAACACGCGTACGAAGCCACTCATCGGGCCATTGAGGACGCTGAGGAGCTGGCCAAGGAGCCGTTCCTTGCTCGGGAGCTTGGAAAGCGCGACGACGTAGCCTTGGTCCACCACCTTGCCCTCGAAGATGCCGCCGACGAGCTTGATCGTTGTGTCCTTGCCGGCGTCGCCGATGATCTTGGCCGCAGCCATCTCATCTTCCTGCGCGACGGCGATGCCGAGCATGCCCGGGAGGGACTTGACGTCCATCTCGTAGCCAGCCTGCTTGGCGGCGAGGCTGAGCAGCGTCTTCTTGGCGACGATGTACTGCACCTTGGCGGCGGTCAGGTCCTTGCGGAGCTGGGAGACCTTGGGCACGTTCATGCCCTGGTAGTCCGCGAACATCACGGACTTGGCCCCAGCGAAGGCCTGTTGCAGCTCGGTGAGCGTTTCCTGCTTTTGGATGCGGGATTTCGCCATACGAATTGCCTAGAGGAGTAAATCTACCCCCGAAACGGGGATAAAAAACCACAGGGACGTCCTGTGGCCTTTGGAAAAACAGGGTTTTTCCGCGGCGGCCTCGGCGAGGTGGGTTGCCCCATTTCATCCCCTGGCGGGGACCTACGCGTCTCAGGACCTGCGATTTGAGCTAAGGGTAGCGGAAAAGACCACAATCCGTCAAGCCCCCGGAGACCAATGGGCTCCCAGAATCAAAAAACCGGCGAAGGGCCGGTTTTTTGCTATTTCGCGTCCCCATCGGCCAGGAAGGCATTCGTGACAAGGGAGACCAACCAGAAGACGATCGACCCCCAAAATGCGGGCCAAAAGCCGCTCACCGTAAAGCCCGGAACGAAGCTCGAGGCAAGCCAGAAGAGCAATGCGTTCACGACCAGGGAGAAGAAGCCGAGCGTAAGAATCGAGACCGGGAGGGCCAATATTTGCAGGATCGGGCGCAAGACCGTGTTGATGACCGCGATGGCGAGGCCGGCGAAGAAGGCGGGGCCGTAGCCGGTGACGCTGATGCCGGGAACGACGCGGGCGACGATAAGGACGGCAAGCGTATTGAAGAGGAGGCGGAGGAGGAGATGCATATATGGATAGTATCGATGGAATCGACGATTTCGACAACCCAGGCCCAAGAGCGCCGGCGCAAGCGCCGTTCCGTCAAAAAGCCTGTTCCTCACCCGGCTTGGAACGGTCCGGGAGGGGTTCATCGACCGGGACGCGGATCTGGCGGACTTTTTGCTCGGCCTCTTGCAAGCGCTCCTGCAGCATCCGGACGAGCTCGGTGGCGCGCTCATACTTTTCGAGACCTGCCTCGAGGTCGGGTTCGCCGCGCTCGAACCAGCGCGTCAGGGTCTCGAGCTCTTCGTATGCCGCCTTGATGTCAAGCTTTTTCTTGGCCATAGGAGAAAAGGGGAAGGGGTGGTTGAGGGGGTGCGGACGGACCATCGAGGGTCGCGGCGATGGAACCGTCCTGAAGGCAGAGCGAGACCGCTTGGCCGGGACGCATCTTCGCGATGCGTAGAAGCGGCTTGCCCGTGTGCGCATCCCTGATGAGGGCATAACCGCGCGCGAGGACGCGACTCGGATCCATGGCGGCAGTGAGGGCAGCCGCGTGGACGAGGCGTTCCTTGCAACCGGCCAACCAACGCTCTAAGGCCTGGTCGAGGCTTCGGTGGGCGTAGTCGACCTGCTGCGTACAGCGCATCATCCAGCGGTCGGTGACCGTGAAGATGGTCGCCGTGGCGGCGCGGAGATCGGCGAGTTGGCGTTCGAGGGCGGCCTCGATGCGTTCACCGAAGACGGAGACCTCGTAGGCGACATCACGACGGTCCGGCACGAGACGGCGGGCGCAGTCAGTGGGGGTGGAGCCGCGGACGTCCGCGACCTCTTCGGCGAGCGTCACATCGCGCTCGTGGCCGATGGCGACAAGCGTGGGGATGGGACAGGCGTAGACGGCACGAACGACCCGCTCGTCCTGGAAGGCCATAAGCTCCTCGAACGAACCGCCGCCACGCGTCATCACGACGACGTCGTATTGGTCCGCTTTCTTCGCAAGATAGGCAAAGGCTCGGCAGATGGCAAGCGGGGCTTTTTCCCCCTGGACGAGAACATGGTAGGCATCGATCTCGAGGCCGCCCCAGCGCTCGCCCACGATACGCAGGAAGTCGCCGTAGGCCGCGCTTTCGGTGGAGGCGACGAGGGCGATGCGTTGCGGGAAGCGCGGGAGCGGGCGTTTACGGCTGGGATCGAAGAGCCCCTCCGCATCGAGGCGGGCACGGAGGGCGGCGAGGGCTTTTTTGAGCCCCCCCTCCCCCACGACCTCGAACCGCTCGACCGAAAGCGAGAACTTCCCATATTTCTGGTAGACCCGCGGCATGCCGAAGACGCGGACCCGCATCCCATCCTCGAGCCGAAAGGGCATTTTCGCCAGGACGGAGAAGCAGGAAACGAGCGAGTCGCTGTCCTTGAGGTCAAAATTCACCCATTGCCCCTGCGAGACGCGGAACCCACTCACCTCCCCCTCGATCGCCACGGCCGCGCTATCCCAAATCGCCTTGAACGTTTCGTTCAGGTACGCGACGAACTGGGTGACGGTCATCACCATACGGACAGCAAGGCAAAAGGGGTTATTCGGGCGTACGAAGGGTCCAGAGGCCGGCGGACGTAGAGGAGGCGAGCGCCGGATCGGAGATCGCCGCAAGCGCATCGAGCCGCGCCTGGCGCTCCTCACCGGAAAGGACGCGCGGTTGGCTGCGGTCAATTTGAATGGGGATAGGCTCGATGGAGCGAACGCCGCGCGCGTCGACGACCAGCCTGAGGGCTAATCCCTGACGGGTTTCGAGGGAAAAATCTTGGTCGAAGATGAAATTCCCGAGGGACCAAGCGATCGGCTTGCCCTTGTATTCGCTGAACCCTTGGACCCAGTGCGGATGGCCGCCAATGACGGCGTCAAATCCTTGGTCGATCAGCCAATGGGCCGTCTGGACCTCATTCGGATGCGGCGTGTGGCGATATTCAGGCCCCCAGTGCAGATACGCGACCAGGACGTCGGCTTCTGCGCGTACGCGGGAGATGGCGGCCTGCGCTTGGGCTCGATCGAGCGGATTATCGGTCGTGTTCCAGCCGAAAAAGGCGAGACGGAGACCGTTGATGGTCGTGGTGGCGACGGCGATGTCACCGTCTTGGACCTGATGACCAAAGACCAGGAAGCCCGCATCGCGCAGGGAGCGGACCGAATCGGCATAGCCTTCCGCCCCCTGGTCGAGGGCGTGGTTGTTGGCTTGGGAAAAGGCATCGATGCCGGTGGGACGAAGCGCCTCGAGGACCGCCGGCTCGAAAAGGAAGTCGATCGATTTTTCCGGCGCGCGCCGGAGGGCGGTCACCGGCCCTTCGAGGTTCGCGATGGCATAATCGGCGGTGTCGAACCAGCCGGGCGGAAGGTTGGCGAAGGGGTAGCCGCGGGTCCCGGCCTGGAGGGAACGGAGGCGGACGTTTCGATCGAGCATGATGTCACCCACGAAGAGCAAGGACGCTTCGGGCTTCGCATCCGGGGCTAACGATAGGGGCGGCGTCGATGAAGGCGGACCCGGCGGGATCGGGGCCGAGGGAAGCGGATCCGTGACGACCGGGACCGCGGGCAATGCCCGAGGAGGCGGGACCATCTCAACAGGGACGCCTCCAAAGAAGACGAAAAACCCAACGATCGCCACGCCGAGAAACCCGGCGAAAGCGGCGATGGGAAGGAAAAACAAGCGGGAACGTTCGTCCATGCCCTTAGGCTATCGCGTCCGGACCCCGCTGCCAAGCATTATGGCTGGAGGGTCTCTTGGGGGGTTTTTCCTTCGACGGAAAGATCGACCTGCTGGATGGATGGGAATTGGAGGAGTGTTTTCGTGATCTGGGCACGGATGGCGCCGACACGGCAGGAGCCGCCCACTTCGCGTTCAAGGTTCGCGTCGAAGATCACCTTCGCCAGGCCGTTATTGACCGTGATCGAAACGAGCCCGGTCCCACTCGGGATGCTGGTCTTGAGACCGGGCGGGGTACGGCTGTCGTCATACGCGAGCAGGGCTCGCAGGGTGGCCTCGATCGGGGCCAGGGAGCCCGGGATGGAGACCGTATGCTCACGGACGGTCGAGCAATCCAACTTCGGGCTCAGGACCTCGGGGACAAAGAACAGCCGACGCGACGTGGCCGCACGGGTGGCGAAGCGGACCGGGACACGGACCATATGGATGGGCTCGCCATCACGAGCGGAAGCCTCGTAGGCGATAAGGGTGCCGGTAGCCGTCTGCGGAGACGCGTCCCAAAACGCACGGATCGTGAATGGGCCGGGTTGGCCGATATCCGGCGCGTCAGCCATCACGTGAGAGCCGGCGACAAGATTGCCCAGGGCGTCCTCAATGCGCCAGAGGAAGGTGTTTTCAAATGCGATCGCCGTTCCTGTGACGACTGTCGGGTTGCTGATGAGGTCGTTTTGTCCGGGAGTACTGATGCAGATAAAGTTTTGGGCATCGCAAAGAGCATTCGCGGGGCGCGGACGAACGGCGGGCAGGGTTGGAGCGGGCGAGGTCGGCGTGGGCACGGGGGTCGGCGGGGTCGGGCGCGGGGACGTGGAAGTCGGTGCAACCACTGGAGGCGTTGCCGTCACGACGGTCGAGGTCGGTAAAATCGGCGCCGTGTCGCGATCACGCATCGGCGTTACGGCACGCATGACCAGGAAGAGACCAAGGGCCGCCAGCACCACGAACAGCAGGAATAGGCTCAATTGGCCAACCGGACGCGAGGCGTCTTGGGAAGGAGGGTTGGTGGGCATACGCCCCCATTGTCTCCCTCCTTACGGAATCCGTAAAGAGCCGTTTTTTGGCAGCAAAACCAACATAACCGCTTCGCCGTTCGGCACGTCTCCCCCGTTCCAGTCGTGGATCGCGTCGTACAAGCGTTGCTGCGGATAGAGAAAATCCTCCCCGAATTGGGTTCCGGGATCGTTGGTGATCCAACGGCCGTCCGCAAGATACCCCTTCAGGACCAGCATATGGTAGGCGGGGCCGCCGTTTCGGAAATGAGTATTTTTCAAGGCTTTCCCATCCGCCGGGAGCGCGATGGGATAGCCCTGAGCCAAGATACCTTTGATCTGCTCGATGCTTCGAACCCTGATCACGCGCGCGTCGAGTTCGGGCATGAACCGTTCAACGTCTTCGGCCATCTCTTGAACGGTGCTATCGACATGCTCCGGTCCGCGGGCCTCCGCTTGGCGGGCGATGAGGGACCGTATGGCCGTATCGCCTTCTTCGGATGAAAAATCCGTCCGCCGGTTGGCGAAATAGGCCTGGACCATGAGAACCGATGCCTCCTCGCACGCTTCCTGGTACGGCATGGACCAGTCTTTTTTGGGAGCCTGGCTCAAAAACGCAACATCCAAGCGCAGCTCCTCCGGAATCGCGACCACGCCCGCGGAAGAAGGCGTGACAGGCATCCGCGTACCTTCGGGCGTGGGCACCGGGCTGGTCGAGGTCGACAACGGGACCACGGGAATCGTCGTGCTCACGAACGGTGCCGGCGGAGGCAAGGAAGGGGGCATGCGCCGATCGGAGAGCTTCCAGGCGAATACGAATAACAAAAGACCGACACAGATGAGAACGGCTCCCGCCCTCTTCCGGTCGGCCATAGCGCTACGGCTCAATGGTGACGCTGGTCATTTTCACGTCTTCCAAGGGACGGTCGGCCTCATCGCGCGGTACGGCGGCGATGGCATCAGCGACGTCTTGGCCGGCGATGATCTTGCCGAAGACGGCATAGGCCGGATCAAGCGGATAGTCCGCGACCATGAGGAAGAATTGCGAGCCGGCGCTGTTGGGTTCGGAGGTGCGGGCCATCGCCAGCGTCCCTTTCGGGTAATAGGCGCGGACACCGAATGGCTGGAAGTTCTTCTGCGGCAGGCCACGGACCGCATCGTCCGGGATCGTGTACCCTGGGCCGCTGCGGCCCGTGCCGGTCGGATCGCCGCCTTGGATCATGAAACCGGGGATGACGCGGTGAAAGATCGTGCCGCGATAGAAATCCTGTTGGACGAGATACACGAAATTGGAGGCGGCGTTCGGGCCGGCCTGCGGATCGATCTGGACGACGATGTCGCCCTTGGTGGTGCTGATGCGCACTTTCTTTTGCAGGTCGGCGGCGGGGCGTTGGCCCGGGAAGCTGAGATCGGGGGACATGGCAGGCGTGGAAACGGTGGATGAGACGGTCGACGTGGCGTACAGGTCGGGAGCGGGCGCGAAAGCGGGTGTGCCCCCTTGGGAGCAACCGGCGCCAAGCGAGACGACGAGCAACGCGACGGAACCGAGCGCAACGAGCGAAGGACGCATAGTCCTCCCAGCGTAGCGCGTAGGGTCGAAGCTGTCGAGAGGCGCTTCTCGCAAGCCGGACGGCGAAGGGTATGGTATGATGAGATAAGACCTTTTTCCTATGGCCTTTCCCCATCACTTCTTCGGCGACAGGCGTATGTCGCCTTCCGGATACGCAAATGCGCCTGTCCCGCAGGAGGCCGCGCCAAGACGACCGGCAGAAAGCGCCCCTTCTGAACGATCCTACGAGGAACACCTCCGCGAAGCCGCGCGTGACGCCTTGCAAGACGCCGAGGCCCTCCTGCGGAGCGAACGCCGAGCGAACGAGCAGGGCTTCGCGCTCGAACGGTTCATCCGCCACGGCGGAAATGAGATCCTCAAGAAATTCACGCCCGAACAGACCGTGAACGCGCTCATGTCTCTTTGCCATGGTGCCAAAAAAGACGTGAACGCCATCACCTTTTTGGATCTCACCAAGCGGCTTCTCCCACATGCATCAGACCGCGCGGCGTTTCACGCGTCGATGATTGAAACCGCAGCCCGTTCTTTTCTCGAGGCGGAAAAATCGGCGGCAGCCCGCCGACCAACCCAGGCCGATGCCGAGCAAAGAGACTCGCCCATCGACGCATCCTATGTGCACAGCGTAGAGCTGGTCGCCCGCGCATGCGCCAACGAAGACGACACTCACTTTCTCCATAACCCGGTCGAACAAGAGCTGCTACGCGAAGCGATTCAGCCCCTCGTGCACAGCCTCTTGAACAATCCGGAATTGGGCGAGCGCATACGGCGGCATGGGCTCTTGGCGACGATGAGGGAGCTCGACGCGGAACGTGATCGCTCCAAGGGGGAACGGATGGATGCCCTCGCCAAGGTCACCCGCGAGCTCGACGCGGCCATCCGCAAGATCAACGCGGAAGAAGAGCGGAACGCGAAACCGGACATTGAAGGGATCGCGCATCAGCTCTCACGGATCGCCGCTTCTGCCGGGCAGCAAGGCGGCCCATCCCTCATCGAGCAGATCACTCCCGTGACCCAAGCCCTGGAAGCGCAGAAACGTGCCCTCCAGGAACGCATCATTCGACGGACGCACCACCTCAGCGCCCTCCTCTCATACGCGCGAAAGCTCGCTGCGAACACCTAAAAACCCTTATGGAAGGGTTTTTTCGCGCCCTCCCCACGCCTGACGGAAGGCATGGGTGAGAGCCCCTTCCTCGGTGTACGCGCCGTAGGCGGCAGCAAGGTCGAAGCGCTCCGGATCGACGTGGCTCGCCAGATCCTGTCCACGCTCATTTCGAGCCGAGACGACGATCGGACGGGTCTCGAAAGGATTCCAGCGCAAGACGAGCAGGATGCCACGCCCATGCCCCTCCCCAACCAGCCGCCGCGCCTCGTCACGGGCAAGCCAAGTCCCCAGGTTCCCGGGATGACGGACGGCATACCCAACCCCTGAAGCCTGGGCAGGGATATGGGACGAATACAGATCCGCCGCCTGGGTACGCCCAGAAACCCCCGAGCGGCGCCGAAGGCCCGCTTCCGTGACGGATCCGGCCGCCAAGGTCCGGAATGACCAACCCGGCAAGGCTGAGGCGACCAACGCACGCACCGACGTTTCGACCTCATCGCGCGGGACCGTGGAAGGGTGCTCAAAACGCATCGACACCTCGCGTGTTCCGTCGTCGGCAAGAAGGTCGTAGTCCGGGCCGAGCGCGTAGCCGTCAGGCTTGGCGCGAAAGGCCTCGAGGACCGGCAGGAGCTGATGGAGTGCCGACTGGGCCGGCGGCCAGCCATCGGGCGTTTCGGCGGTCGCATAGCCGTAGACGATCCAAGGATCAAAGCTGGCGTTCTTCGGTAAGAAATTCGCATGGACCGGCTCGCAGGTCACGAACGGCTCGGCCGTCAGGGTCGGATCGACTTCAGCCAGGACGCGACGCAGGATCGTGGCCGGATCGAAATCCGCCGTCGAAGCGAGGTCGCCGTCGACGAACAGGCTTTCGCGCCCACCGGTCACGCACAGGCGCAAGCGCGCTTCCGGATCGCGACGCAAATACTCTTCCACGAGCGCGATGGCGAGCGTGTCGCAGAGGGCGTCCGGATGGCCGGGCCCGCGGGCATGGGCAAGAGGCATACGTCAGGCGTCATCTCCCGTGATCGGACGGAGGAAACTGGTCGGCGAGGGCACGGCAGGCTTCTTTGGGTCGTGCTTCCAGACCGTCTTCTGCGCGGAGCGTTCGCCGAGGGCGTCCTGCTCGAGGAACGGCTCGTCCCACCCGTCGCCCTCGTCGCTCCCGGATGGCCAAAGGCGCTTCTTCGGCACGAATCCCCGCCCCAGGGAGGGGTCACGCAGCTCCAACCGTTCGAACAGGCGCGGCGGAAGCTCCTCCAGGAACGTGCTGGGCGGCTGGAACTGGAGGGTGTCGTAGCCGAGCGTCATCGGGTACGTCAAAAACAGGTCGCGACGGGCGCGGGTGACGGCGACGTAAAAGAGACGACGCTCTTCCTCCATGCCGCCCGCCTCGGAAAGCGCGCGGCGGCTGGGGAAGCTTTGGTCGGCCAAATGGATGATGAAGACCGCATCCCATTCGAGCCCCTTGGCCTGGTGGATCGTCGAGAGGACGAGGCGCTCGCGCTCGTTCTCTCCTGCTTCCTGGCGCGCCGCTACGACGTCGTCATAGAGCGCGATATCCGCCAAGAACGTGGCCGTTTCCTGATAGGATTCGGCGAAGAGGGCGAGTTGCTCGAGGTCTTCCAGGCGGTCGCGCCAGTTCGGGTATTCCTGCTCAAGATACCGCTTGTACGACGAAGCGGCCACGCGGCGCAAGACGGTGCTTGGCCATTCTGCCGGTCCACCCAGGTCGTTCATGAGCTCGACGAAGAGGCGCCAGCCCTCTTTTGCCTTGCCTTTCCACGCCTGGGCCGCTTCCATCTCGGTCGCATCATTCCAAGATTCGCAGGCACCGACAGAACGCGAGAAAGATGCTGCCGAAGTCGCACCGATCCCGGGTTGGAGCTGGAGCACACGCAACCACGCGACCTCGTCGCGGGGGTTGTGGCGGATACGCAAGAAACAGATGGCGTCCTTGATGTGCGCCCGCTCGAAGAACTTCTGGCCGCCGCGGTATTCATACGGCAAATCCCGTTTCATCAGCTCGAATTCGAGTGTCTGCGAATGGGCACTGGAACGGAAGAGGACGGCGATCTCTCGCAACGGCTTGCCCTGTTGGCGCAGGACGGCGATCTGGTCGGCGACATAGCGCGCCTCCTGGCTCGCCGATTGGCACGGGATCAGGCGCGGCTTCTCGCCGACGCTCCCCATGGCCACAAGGTCCTTCTCGAACTGCTCCTCGTTGTGCTTGAGCGAAGCGTTCGCGACTTCCAGGATTTGCGGGGTGGAACGATAGTTGGTGAGCAGCTTGAACGTCTTGGCTTCTGGCCAACGTTTCGGAAACGAGAGGATATTCTGCACGTCGGCCCCACGGAAGGCGTAGATGGACTGCGCGTCGTCCCCCACCACCAGGACGTTCTGGTGGATCCGTGAGAACCCCTTGACGATACGGGCCTGGATCGCGTTCGTATCCTGGTACTCGTCGACGAGCACATAGCGAAACCGTTCGGCGATCGAGTGCCCGAACGTGGGGTCTTCCAGCAACACAACCAGCAACGAGAGCAGGTCGTCAAAATCCATCATGTTCCCGCTCTTTTTTCGACCTTGGTAGACGCGGGCGATCTCCTCGACCTGCGGCGTAGCCTCTTGGAAATGGGGATACTTGCGGCCAAGCGTATCACTGATGGGCTCTTGGGCGTTGCGGGCATACGAAATGACGTCCTGGACGACGGAGGCCGACGGGAAGCGCCGCGCCTTCGTGTCGATGGCAAGCTCCTTGATGATCGCCTTGACGAGATCCCCGGCATCCTCGCTATCCATGATCGAAAACGCGGAAGAATAGCCGAGCCGATCGGCGAACGCGCGCAGGATGCGGCTGCCGATGGAATGGAAGGTGCCGTCCCACAGGCCGACCGCCTCCGTCCCAATGAGGCCTTGCACGCGCGAAAGCATTTCGCGGGCCGCCTTGTTGGTGAAGGTCAGCAATAAAATCGAGGATGGGTCGATCCCCTGCTCCAGCAGGTAGGCCACGCGATACGTAAGAGTCCGCGTCTTGCCGGAACCCGCGCCCGCGAGGACAAGGCAAGGGCCGTCACCATGCAAAATGACGTCCAACTGCTCTTGGTTGAGCTCCTTGGCGTAATCGATGCGCTTGGAGAGGCCTTGGCGGGCGGAGAGGACGAATTCGGACATAGGCGGAGCGTAGCAAAAAAGGGCATGGATGAGAAAAGTCGCGTATTCAATTTGTTTTCTTGGTCTGCCCAGACAAGGGGGGGGTGGGGCTGGCGCCCCACGAGGTGCCCTTTCCGC
>CAZIMD010000003.1:0-13049 GCA_964540365.1 uncultured Gammaproteobacteria bacterium | reverse complement strand
CCGGCAAACGGGCCCTGCCGCCCGGGGACCTACGGGGGGAGGGAAAGGGAGGGAAAAAAGAATGAAAAAGACGGATTTTCGGATTATTTGTGGAATGCGGGTGACGTGGATAAAAAAAGTGCATCCTTTTGGGATGCGGGCGAGGTTCAGGTTGAGGGCGCCGGAAGGGTCGCACGGGCGCGTTGGGCGCGGCGGCTGTCGCGGTTGGCGGCGGCGCGGAGCTGGTCACGATGGCTCATCGCGGCCCAGAGGAGCCGCAATGCCCGTTCGCCGGTGGGATCGGCGCGACGAATGGTCGCGAGGACATGCCAGGCGTCTTCCGAAAGCCAGGTCGCGAGCGGCTCCTTGGGGGCGGGCTTCGAATGGGCGTCGGCGGCACCCGCATCGGCATTCGTGGAGACGGACTCCGCCCTGGCCGGGAAGGTCGCATCAACGAAGCTGCGGCGGGGATCCATCCAGCCCACTTTGTCGAAGGCGCAGAGGAGCACGTCGCGGATGCGGCGGGGCTCGAGACCCTGTTCGGGATCAATCATGGGACGGAAGGCTTCACTATCCCTGATCCAGCCGCCTTCTCGGCGACGGACGAGCTCTCGAGACCACATCGGGGGAAACAGGAGACGATGCCACCACTGGCAGAACCGCTCCCGCCACTCATCCGTCCAGCGTTCCTGCTGACTCGCCTGGAGGGACGCGGCCGTCCAGGGATCGCGCAGATGGCCGTCCAGCACCTCGTGGAGAGGCCCCGCCGGGGGCTTCGAGCGCAGGACGTGCATGTCGATGAACTGCGCGAGGCGGAACGACACGTGCCTCCGCACGGCGCAATCGTACCCATGGCCGCGCTTGCGATCCGCGACAGAATCTTCGTGGATGATGGGTGCCGCGCCTTCGGTCGCGCCCTCTTGCTCGATGGCTCCGGACTCCTGGGCGACGTCCCCTTCGGCGACACGCTGATCGTTGGCGCCGTGCTGACCACAGGGGAACTCCCCCGTCTCGCGGACGGGCTTGTCAGCTCGATGGATGTCGTTCAGCCGCTCGGCGAAGGCTCGGGCCGCCTGGCCCAAGGGAACGAGGGCAGCGAGCGGATGCGCATCCGGATCCGCGGCGGCCAGTGAGGCATGGACGTCGAATTCGTGTTCGGGACGCGCAGGCGAAGACCCGGCGGCCGGGTCGGAGGAGGGTCGATCGGAGACGCGACTTGCGGGTTCCATAACATAGACCTGTGACCTTTCTTCGAACGTCTTGGAAGGGATTCGGCGCGTAGCCGATGCCTTATTTAAGCCTAAATTTATCTTTTTGTCAAGAGGTCTAGCGGTTCAGGCCGGCCTTAACACGATTTTGGGCGTGTTCTTGGAGGGTTTTGGCGTAATAGACCTTTCCGGCAGCATCCGTGAGGAAATACCGGTATCCGCGGACATCCGGGTCCAGGACGGCTCGAATCGCGGACAGGCTGGGGTTACAGATCGGCGCAGGCGGCAACCCTTTTACGCGGTACGTATTAAAATCGGAAGCGAGGCGCAAATCCGCCGCCGTCGAGCGGGAACGGCCCGACTGGGTGACATATTGGATCGTCGCATCGCTCTGCAGCGGCATCCCCTCGCGTAGGCGCGTGAGGAAGACGCCGGCAACCAGCCGGCGGTCGGCCTCCGTCGCGACCTCTTTCTCAACGATGGAGGCAAGCCGGATCACGTCATCCAAGCTCTTGAGCGGCAGGCTCTTTTCGGTGAGCGGCAACGAGGTGACCTCTTGCTGGAACGTCTGCAACTGCTTGCGGATAAGCCCTTCCGGCAACTGCTCCTTCCAAACGCGGTAGGTATCCGGGAATAGGTACCCTTCCAATGAGCGGTCCGCCGGCAAGGCCTTCAGGAAGGAAAACTCCTCACGCCAGGCGGGATCAAAACGACGCGCATCGGCCCGCTCGCCGATCACGGCCTGGACGTTGGTTGCGGTCACGCCAAATTCCTGCACGAGACTCCTCTCGATATCGGTCACGGTCCAGCCTTCAATGATCTTGGCGCGGACTTCGGTCTTGGGGACGCCGCGGATGAGCTCCGCGATGAGATCGCTATACGGCGTGCCGGGGCGCAGCTCGTAGCCGCCCGGCTTCAGGCGATCGGTTCGCCAATCGAAGGCGGCATACAAACGAAACAGCCACGGGTTCGTGATGATCTTCGCCTCGGACAGCTGGCGCGTGACCGTCTGCAGATCCGCGGAGGAGATGGAAACCGGCACGACCGGACCGACCCGTGGCATCTGGAACCAGCCGCAATAGACGATCCGCCCCCCAAGGACGAGCAGGGTGAGCAGGACCGCCCCCAGCGTCAAACGGAACACCAGCTTCATACGGGAGACGTCGAACGACGCAACACCGTGTGGCCACGGCGCACAAAGAATACGCAAGCGAGGCCGAGGACGGCTCCCGCGATGGCATCCGAGACGTGATGGACGCCGACGACGACCCGCCCGAGCGATACCAGCGCCGCCACCAGTACCCAGAGGGGTGCCGCCCGACGCTCAAGGAGGCTGACCGATGCCGCCCAAGCCCATATCGCCGCCGCGTGCGCCGAGGGAAACGAGAACGCGGAGGACGGTGCCGCCACCATCAGGCGAACCAGCTCCGGCGCCGCCTCATACGGCCGCACCCGCTGCAACGCATACGAGATCACCAGGCTCGCTACGAACGCCAAGAGCGACGCCCATGCGGTCTCCTTCCATGCATGTCGATGGTTCGGCTCGCGCTCGACGAGGAACGCGCCCACCGACACGAGCAACACCGCCAAAATGAGCCAGCGGGCGGCGAAAAGAAAAAACGGTGTCCCAAACGAACCAAGAAAGACGGCTTGCAGGAATGCGACCGCCTGTACGTCGAGATGAATCACCGCTTCAGTGTAGCACGCTTCGTCTTGTCAGGATACGGACAGAGATCGGCGACGGGACAACCATAACAGCGCGGCCGTCCGGGAAGGCAGAGCGTCCGCCCGAATTGCACGAACAACCGGTTCATCTCGCCCCATAGCGCGCGTGGAACCACCCTCGACAACGCTCGCTCAACCTCTTCCGGCGTACGGCCTTGGGACCATCCCAAGCGATGTGCCAACCGGAACACGTGCGTATCGACCGCGATCGCGGGGATGCCAAAGGCGTACCACAAGACGCAGCTCGCCGTCTTTCGCCCGACGCCCGGCAAGGCGACCAGCTCCTCCATCGTCCGCGGGACCTGCCCCTGATGTTTTTCCAATAGGATATGCGCAAGCCCCTTGATCGCCCGGGCCTTCGTTTGGAAAAACCCCACGGTCCGGATCTTCGCGGCGATCGCCTCGACCGGAGCATCCGCAAGATCGCGTAAACGCGGAAACGCGGCCCGCAACCCCGGATACGCGGCGATCACCTGCTCGTCGCGCGTGCGCGCCGACATCAACGTGGCGATGAGCGTATCTTCCGCGCTCCCAAAATCGACCATGGCCTTGTTGCGGTAGATGTTCTGTAGGCGCGTGAGCACCGCACGACTCCGGCGGACAAGCGGATCGGTAGCCATACTTTCCCTCAAACGAGGCTTTTTCCCGTCATGTCCGGCGACGGGGCGATGCCGAGCAGGGCGCACACCGTCGGGGCAATGTCCGCCAACATCCCTGACGGCGGGGTAAACGAGAGGTCGCCGCCCACGACGTCCCCCGTCGCGGCGCGCTGCCCCTCCAGAGTCGCTGCCACGATGACGCACGGCACGGGGTTCGTCGAATGCTCCTTGTCCATCTCGTTGGTCACAAGGTTCTTGACCTCTTCCGCGTTGCCGTGGTCGGCCGTGATCACGAGCGCCCCACCGGTCGCGAGGACCGCATCCGCGATCTGCCCGATCGCCTTGTCGACCGCCTCACAAGCCTGGATCGTGGCCGCCTCGTTCCCCGTATGTCCCACCATGTCCGGATTCGCGAAATTCACGGCGATGAACTCGTAGGTGTGGGCCAGGACTTCCTTGACGACCCGCTCGGTGAGCGGACCGACGGACATTTCGGGCTGCAGGTCGTACGTCGAGACGGACGGGGACGGGATGATGACGCGCTCTTCGCCCGTGAACGCCTCCTCACGCATGCCGTTCAAGAAGAACGTGATGTGGGCGTATTTCTCGGTCTCGGCGATGTGGAGCTGGCGGAACCCAGCCTCCGAAACCACCCGCGCCAAGCAGGTCTCGATGATGTTCGGCGGATAGGCCACGTCGAGCGGCAGGTCCTTTTCGTATTCGGTGAGCGACACGAACGTGAGGCGATCGACCTTCTGGCGTGGAAACTTCTCGAAGGCGGGCAACACGAACGCCTTCGTCAGCTCGCGCGCGCGGTCGGGGCGAAAATTAAAGAAGATGACCGCATCACCCGGCTCGACCAAGGCGACCGGACGACCGCCCGCCCGCAGCACGGTCGGCACGAACTGCTCGTCATAGACCTTCTGCGCATACGATGCCTCGATCGCCTGCAGCGGATCGTCCGCCATATTCCCTTCCCCGCGGACGATCGCGTTATACGCCTTCTCGACCCGATCCCACCGGTTATCGCGGTCCATCGCGAAATACCGCCCCGACATCGAGGCCAGTTTGCCCACCCCAAGCTCCTTCATCTTGTCCAACAATTCCTGTACGAAGCCTTTTGCCGAATTGTAGCCCGTGTCACGGCCATCCAGGAACGCGTGGACAAACACCCGGTTCAGCCCTTGGCGCTTGGCCAGCTCGAGCAACGCGTAGCAATGCTCCTGCGCCGCATGCACATTCCCGGCGGACAGGCAGCCCATCAGGTGCACCTTGCCGCCCGACGCCTGCGCCGCCTTCATCGCCTGTACGAGCGCGGCATTCTCATAAAAACGCCCTGTCTCGATATCGAGGTTGATGCGCGGGAAGCTCTGGTAAAACACCCTTCCAGCCCCGATGGTGAGGTGGCCGACCTCCGAATTCCCCATCTCGCCCCACGACAGCCCAACCGCGGCCCCCGACGCTTGCACCGTCATGGCGGGATAGGTTTGCACGAGCTGGTGGAAGCGCGGCATCACGGCCTTCTTGATGGCATTCCCCTCCTCAGAAGGCGCCACGCCAAACCCATCGATCACGAGCAGGACCACGGGACGAAACGCGGACATAGTGTAGCGAGTATAAAAGCCCGGCCCGCCGCTGTCGACCCAAGAAATACCTCGTTGATCAGGGGAGCGCGGGAAGCCCCTTGAGAACGAAGGCGGGGATGTAATGAAAAGCCCCCACACCGCCGTCAGTGAAGCTCCGTCCCCATCGGAGACCCTTTTCCGTCTCGCCCATGCGTCCCCACGCCCTTCTCGGCAAGGCGCGCTCCATTATTGACACGTTGCCCATTTCCTGGTAGGATCAAGCATTCTCTCGCGAGAAGACTGTTTTTTCGCTCAGAGAAGCCAAGAAAAAGGTGAGAACATGACAAACTGGGTAAAGGAAACCAAGCGCCCCCTCGTCCCGCAGTTGCCGGAGGAAGAGCGGGCCCTCATCGGCAAGATCGAGAACCTGCTCGACCTCCCTTCGTGGAACGAAGCGGAGAATGAGGAGGCGAATCGCCTCTCAGACGAGGCTAACGGCCGGCGTGAAGCCTGGAGCACCTTGTCCAAGGGGCTCTCGAAGAAGGGTGGCGCGCGCAACATCGCATTCACCAAGGGCGGCATCTTCGCCGATCTGAGGCAGGAACTCGACGCGCGCATCGAGGCCCGCAAGAGGGCCTTCGCGTCGGTAGCTGCGCCTCACCCGGAGGAACCGAGGCCGACCGCCACGACGGCACACCCCGCTCCTTCGCGCGAGGGCAGTCCCCTTACCGATCCCTCGGCGAAGGACGAGCCCGGCCCGGACGGAGTGGTCGAGGAGACCGATCCCCCCGAACCCGTGCCCATCACGGGCATGTCGGACGCAAGCCAGGCCGCGGATCCCCCGCCGCCCACCGTGCCGCATGATCCGCAGGCGGCGACGCGCGCCGCCGAGGAAGCGCGCTACCAGGCCCTCCACGACAAGCCGCTCGAGGACTGGGTCCCGGCCGACGAAGACGAGGCGTATGCGCTCTGTAATGACGGGAACGGCGGCGTCCGCGAAGGGCGACAGCCGCTCCTGACCAAGGCGCAGCGCTTCGCCATGCTGATGACCCCTGGATTCGGCGAAGATCGCCCGAGCGACGCACCACCCCCCTCAAACGAAGGAGCCCCCGACGTGAGCGACCACGAGACGACCGGAGGCCACGCGCCTCCCAGCAACGACGACGGCGCGAACCAGAGCGCCGCCTCCCCGACTCTCGCGTTCGGGACGGCGGTCCCCACGCCGGGCGTCCCGGAAGGCGCACCGCCGCCCGCCGACCCCGCCGCTCCGACGGAGGACGAGCTCCGCCGACGTGACGCGTTCCTCGTCATGCCCACCAACGACTGGGGGGTCCGCACCCTCATGGACGCGAACGTGCTCACCTACGGCGTTGATGGCGCCAATCCGCGGCCGGACATGCAGGAACTCGCGCTGCGCCTCGACCGGATCCGGACGCATCTGCGGACGGTCCTCGCGGACCCCGACCAGACGCCCGACTTCAACCCGGCATGGACGTCCTGTGCGGAGTACCTGCTCCACACACACGACCCGTGGACGTTCACGCAGGGTACGCCCGACTACTCGGGCACCCAGCTGTGGCGGCGCTGGATCGCGGAGACCCTCCTCCGCAAGAGCGTCTGGACCGAGGCGGAGGTCGAGTGGGTCAAGACCCATCGAAAGGACCTGCATCCGAAGCTGCGAGTCGCCCTCACGCGGACCCCTCTTCCCGACGTGAACGAGAAGGCGGGCGACACGAACCAGCCGCCTCTCGCGCAGCGGACCACCGAACCCCCGCCCCCGCCGATGCCGGCCCGCCCGCCGGCTCGGACGGACACCGTGGCCCCGCCCCGGCGGCGCCCCGACAAGGCGGCCCCGCCGCCCACCGTCGAGACATCCAGGCAGAAGGGCTCCCGCTGGCCCCTGTACCTCGCGGCGATGCTCTGCGTCTTCGCGATCGGGGTGCTGGGTTCCATCATCTACTTCACCATCCCGCCCGCGCCGACGGGACCCACCCGGACTGCCCGGGCCACGCAACGGGCGCGCCAACCGCCCACCCCCATCCCGCCCGGCCCGAACGCGATCCGTCCGGGCCCGACGCAACCGATCCCGCCGGTCGCAAGCCGGGCGCCCTCGCGCCCGCTGCAGCCGAGCGACCTCAACGTCCGCAACCTGGAGCGGGTGCGGCCGGAGCAGATCAACGCCCTGCCGTACACGATCCTGTTCGGGCGCATCGACTGCGGCAACAAGCCGCCGTCACGCAACCCCGACGGGACCCTGAACTACAGCCACTGCCGCTGGCGCGAGGACCCGCCCGCGCCGCGCCCGGCACCCGCCCCCACCAAGACGCTCGCGCCAACCCAGCGCGCAAGCACGGGTCCCGACCTGATGGCCTGACCCCCCCTCCCCCGTGATCTACGGGGGTTTTCTATACGAAAAGGCATTCCCCTTGCCGTTTTCCGGTGGATCGGATATGCTTGCCCAGCTTCGGAAGGAAGTCTGTCTGACAGCCTCCCTTCACTCACTCTGTCGGGCTATAGCGCAGTTGGTAGCGCGCTTCGTTCGGGACGAAGAGGCCGTGGGTTCAAATCCCACTAGCCCGACCATGCAAAAACTCGCTTTTCGAAGCGAGTTTTTGCATGGCGAAACACGCCAACGGGCGCCACGGCGGACCCGACGTCTCGACCGCAGGGGTGCGACGTCTTCGCCCCCCTCCGGGGGTTGCATCCTCCCGTGATTCCCGTCATACTCGGGCCGTCCGGAAAAAAGGAGACCCCATGAACGAGATGGCTCTCGAATACATGCCCCTGGCGCAGGTCGCGACGGATCGGCGATCGCTGGCGCAGCTCCTGGCCGCGGCGGCAGGATACGGGCACGATCTCGACCCAACCGTGGTGGACTGCCTCTGGCTGCCACCCGAGCCCCCGAACGAGGAAGCTCCCCTGCTGGGGCTGAACATCCGTGGAGACGTGGGACACGTGGCCGCGCTCCGTCTGGTGGCGGGTGCCGGGATGCGTCCCGCATTCCCCGAAGAGGCGTTGCGGCTCATCCTGCAGCGCCCCGATGCCCTGCTCGCCGAGCGTACCTATCTCGCGGTCGGCCGCATGGCGACCGTGGCCAGCCAGGGCGCCCCCCTCGTCCTGGAGATCTTCCGGGATGCCCACGACCGGATCCACCTGGACCTGGCGTCTACCCAGGGCGTCTGGACCATGGCCGGCGAGTACCTGTTTCTCGTGACGCCCCACCCCCAAAGGAACGGCCGATGACCGAGCCTGAAGACCCCGCGACCGACGATCCGCCACCCACAGACGACCCGCTCGGACCCGTGTGCGTACTCGAGCGCCGCCCCGACATTCCGCCCGCGGCGAACACGACCTCCCCCGAAGACCCTCCTCCGCGTGCACGCCGGACCATCGGAAAACTCCTCGACCTGTGACCTGATTTTCGCTCGAATTAGGTCTTTTTTGTTGTAACCCGTTGACAAGATGCGGTTTTTCTGATATAAAAGGGAACGGTTTCACAACAGCTTCCTACCCCCGTCCCACAAGCGGGACGACACCGAAAGAGAAAAGAAAATGGCGAAGATCCTGAAACCCGGTCCCAAGACCCCCGGCTGGACGATGGCCGTACTGTGCGGTGGCAAGCCCACCGCAGCCCTCAGGGAGGCGGGACCCGTGCGACGGATGAACAGCACGCCCACGACCCCCGAACCCCCGGAGAAGCTCCCTTGCGGTGCGCTGATCGAGGTCGACTTCGACGACCTCTACACCGTCCGCCGGTCGATCGGGATGGGCAACTACGCTACCCTCGTCTGCGCCCGGTGCCCCTGCGGCGAAGACGTGGAGGTGCCGGTGGCCGGCTCCCTGCACGAGAGCGAGCTACCTTCGAAGAAGGACTGGCTCGCGGCGCACCCGCTCACCGAGAGCGTCGTGCCGACCTCCTGGGCCACCCAGGCCGAACCCGGTCCCTACGACCCCGAGTGGACCATCAAGGCCACCTGCACCGGGGAACAAGACCGCGGGGACCGGCGTCCGTGCGGCCGAACCTACCGGTTGGGGCGTGACAGCCTCTTCACGACGAGCGGCTGGCGCTTCAACGGCGGCGACTACGCCAACGAGGCCTCGTTCCTCTGCCCCCACTGCTTAACGGTGAGCGCAGCGGGCACGAACGCCTTCCTCCCTGGAGAGCTGCCGACTCGCGAAGCGTGGGAGGCCGCCCACGGCGTGGTCCGCCGCACGGACTGTGGCCTCGAGATCCCGGCCAATCTGTTGAACCAGCCCTACTGAGGCACCTGAGGTCGCCCGCCTCGACCGGATGCTCGAGGACGAGATCAGCCACGAGGCGCGCCCCGGGTTCCGTGGGTACGGACCCAGGGCCCGGCGCCTCGCCGAGCTCCGCGACAAGGCTGCCGCTAAGACGAGGACCAGCCGAAGGCGCCCCAGCGCCGAACGACCCACGTTCGGCGCGTTTTTATCGGGAAGCGAATCCGCCTCACGAACGACCTTTTGCTTTTCAAAGCGCTGGTATTCCACTAAATAGAGCGTTTTTTTCGTTAGCTATATTGACAAAAGTGGTTTTTTTTGCTACAATATGGAACGCCTTAGGTAGAAAAAACGAGCACCCCAAGGAGGTCACAAATGAGACTGAATGAACGGAAAAGCCTTGCCCTGACCCTGGCGGGGGTCGGCTGCTTCCTCTGCGCATGCATCGCCATGACCCACGGGTTCGGCAGCCTGGTGGAAACGCTGCTGCTCGTACTGGCGAGACTGGTCGGTTGGTGCCTGGTGGAAGACGCGACGGACCAAGCGTACTACGAGCGGACGTGCGAGACCGAACCCCCGGCCCCGAGGGCACACGTGCGTGAGCCCTCGAACGCCCAACCGCCGATGCACCCCTACCGGAGCGGACCGATCGTCGAAGACGCCCCGTCCCCGATACCGTCCAGTGCCTTCGATCTGGCCTGCCGCTTCGCCGCGCTTCTCGTCTTCGTGGTGGCGTGCGGCCACAAGATGGAGACGACCGACGCGTGGATCAAAATGAACCAGGCCTCCATCATGGATGCGCTCAAGGCCGACGATCTCGCCCGCTTCGAGCGCGCGACGAGCGAGGCGGAGATGTGGCGCTCCTGCGCCGAGGTCGTCCACCTCAACGACCTGCTCACCCGCGAGATCCGCAGAGAGCGAAGCTCCGGACGTCCCGAGGATGGACGCGCCGCCGCCTTCATCACGGAGCTGCGCGACCAGGCCGCTCACCGCTGCCGGTGAAGCGGTCACAGCCCCTGTCAGGCATCCCCAGCGCCGAACGATCCACGTTCGGCGCGCTTTTTTTGCAAAAATCCCTTTCCTTAAACAAAAATCCTCCCTTCAAAAGGCGCTATCTCCCCCTTGACAAAAACCGTTCGGCCTGCTACACTACGACATTCGTCTGGACCGAAACCTCGGCCTTGACGAGTACCTCGAAAGAACGCAACGGAGTAACGGGGAGCAATCCCCAACAGAAAGGCTTCGCCATGAGCGATCAAAACGACAGGCCTCCTCCCGACGACCTCCCCGCGCCCCTCATCCGGGCGCGGCTCCAGCCCCGGCCGCCCGTCGGGCCGGCCCCGCAGGACAACGGCCTCGCGGCCCCCAACGGCCAGGTACCGAACACACCCGAGACGGCCCAACCGCCCATGAACAAGTTCGACCGGGCGGTCGCCTGGGTCGAGAAGCTGATCACCGCGATCTTCTCCATCCTGTTCGCGATCCCCCGGATCTTCTTCCGGATGGTCGCGGCGGCCGTGGAAAGCTTCGTCGAGGGCCTCGTGAAGCTCTTCCGGCTGAAGCCCTTCGAGACGCCGCTCTACACCAAGAGCGTGCAGTTCTCGATGGAGCTGCGCGGCCTGGTGCTCTCCGGGGTCGCCGTGCTGGAGTGGTACATCTGGAGCCGCGTCTTCAAGAACGCGCTCCACGACAGCCCCTGGCGCTACGCGCTGACCGCGGTCTTCGTCGTCACCATCGTGGTGGTCGACCGGGCCATGATCATGCTCCCCGCCCTCGAGCGCGACGACCGGCTCTTCATGCGCCTCCACCAGGAGGCCTGGCCGCGCTTCGTCGCCTCCTGGCGCGCGGGCAAGCGCATGGAGGCCTTCGGGGCCTTCGGCGACACGTTCAGCGCCTGGTGGGTCCGCACGAGCGGGAGCCGGACCGCCCTCGGGCGGCTGGCCGTCATCCTGGCCTTCGTGATGGTCAACTCCATCACGGCGGTCATGTCGCTGGTGTCGTCGGAGATCGAGATGCACTTCCGGGAACAGGAGAACGTCCGCCTGGGACGCCTCCGCGACACCGCGGAAGCGGACGTGCACCGCCGCTACGAGACCCTCCGCACCCAGGAGCGCGAGCGCCTGAGCGGGGACCTCGCGGCCTGGAACGCGGCGCGTACGCCCGCCGTCCGCGCGGACCTCGAGCGCCGCCGACGCGACCGCCTCACCGAACTGCAGGCGGAAGCCCGCCAGCGCCGCGGCGAGGCCCGCGACGAGGCGACCCGCCAGGGACGCCGCGGCCTCGGTCCCATCTACGCCGGCCTGGACTTGCGAGCTGTGGAAGCGGAGACGGCCGCGCGCGACTACGAAGCGGAGACGACGCGGATCCTCAACCAGTTCGACGCCGACACCACCTCCGGCCGCGAGCAGCGCTCGCACCAGCTCGGCGCGAGCCTGGCCGCCCTCGAGGCACGCGAGCACGACGAGATCCACCTCACCCGCGTGGAGAACCCGGACGATCTCGCAGCCCGCTACCGCATGACCTGGCGCCTGTCCCGCGGCTTCATGGCCCAGTACAAGGCGTTCCAGGAGATCCGGCAGGCGAACCGCGAGCATCTGGACAGCTTCATCCACGCCGCCGAGATCATGCTCGGCGCGATCTCGGTGATGATCCTGTTCCTCAACAAGATGAACCCCCGTGACGTCAACGCGTACCTCTCCTACGGGATGCGCGCGGCGGCCGGGAGCAAGGAAGACCAGGACCTCCTGCGCTTCACGCAGGGCGTCACGGACTTCGAGGCCTACGCGGTCACCGACCTGGTCCGCGAAGCCCGCGCCCGCGGCGACCAGCTCTGCGCCGACGTCGCCAAGGCCATCGGCGCTTTCGACGACGAGGTCACCCGCCTCGCTCGCACGAAGGACGCCTACGGCTGGCACCTGGCCCACACGGACATCCAGGGCCAACTCATGAGCTACGAGGTCGCGAACCTCCGCCCCGCCGTCGAGGCCCTCATCCTCGAGTCGGCGCGGCACGTGCGCAATGGACTGCCGGCCATCGCTTGGCCGAAGGTCTATGAGCACCTCTCCGACCCGCGTGCCGAAGGGCTGCGCGGCCGGTGGGAGATCGCGAAGGGCGAGCTCGTCAAGCGCGGCTGGGACGACCCCGCCCCGCTCCGGCTCCAGTTCGAGGCCCTGCGCACCGAGTACCGGAGGCTGCAGGAGAACCTTCTCGAGGCCCACGCCGACTGGCGGGACGTGATCCTGTCATGCGGCCGCGACGGGCAGACGCGCGGGTACATCACCGCGGAGAGCCACGGCTTCTTCCGCGGCCGGGTCGCCCCGCTCCTCCTCCGCCTGGCCCATCTGGACGCGCGCTTCGACGAGAAGGGCGAGACCAAGCCGGCCTGGATCGGTGGCAAGGACATGCGACTCACGCTCCAGAGGGAGATGGTCGACGAGATCGACTTCCGCTGGATCAGCCGCTCGACCGGCTGGGAAGAGCCGCCGCTGGCCGTCGAGACCGCGGACCTCGAAGAGGTCCCCGAGCAGCCGGTGCCTCCGCCGACCCCGCGCGGCCCGCAGACCCACCCCGAGGGCCAGCCGGCTCCGGCGCAGGACGGGATTCGCCGGATCGACCGGACGGACACCCAACCGAGCCCGCCCCGCCCGGACCTGCGCCTCCTGCAGGGCGGCAACCACCACCCCACCCCGAAGGCCTGACCCGCCTTCCCTGCCCCGCTGCACCGTCCGGTGTCG
>CAZIMD010000002.1:36977-42813 GCA_964540365.1 uncultured Gammaproteobacteria bacterium | reverse complement strand
TCCTCGCCGAGTTGGGCGACCAGTTCCGTTGCCGTTTTCATGATTCCTCCGTGGGCTGTATGTAGCCAAAAAATGCGCGTATGTCAAGGTCTTTTTTCGTGCACGCCAGTCCTCGCCTAAACACAAAGGGGATGCTTGCCCAATGAAAAACCCTCGTCAGATGGACGAGGGGGGAGCTCAGGTTGCCGCGGTCGCTGCGTTCAGCCGCGCGATCTGTTGGCGGATCTCGTGCACGGCCTCCGGGGTGGCCCGGATCATGTCCATGAACTCCGCATTGGCGATGCTACGGGACAGCTCCGTGATCGAACGGTGGCGGATTCGCTCGATGAGGGCCCTCGCGTCCGGCGAAAGGTGACTGACCAGTGCGCGCAGGCTGGTTGCGTCCGGGCCCCAGGTCCAGAGCGGGGAAGCGGCCAGCCGGGCTCGGAAGGGCTCTTCGTCTTCGTCGGCGCCCGCGATGGGCCGGTTTCGCCGTTGATGCCCCCTGATGGCAGCCGAAGCGGTCTGCCAGAGTTCCTCGAGCCGTTCGAGGTTGCCCCGGTCGTCGCCCAGCTCCTCCCGGATCCACGCGACGACGCGATGGGCCTGGTCGTCCTCGCCGATGAGGTCGGGCGGGACCGTCCAGGTCGGAAGTGCCCGCATGCGCCCGAAGAACGCGGCGCGATTTTCCCCCAGGATGGAGCGGTTCCTGTCGAAGATCGCGGCGAGCCGCCGTTCGTTCCATCCCGGGACCTCACCGAGCGCCAGCCCGCAGGAGGCGAGGCGGCCGTTGATGTTCGCGAGGGTACGCGGGCCGCAGCTGGGGAGGGCGAGGAGGCGCGCTTCCGTCCATTCCGCCGCCAGTTCCTCGAGGGTGTCGCAGCCGGTGGCCTCGATGACGCGCATGGTGCGTAGCGGCACGTTTTCGCATTCCATGAAGTAGGTGCCGATGTTGGTCTCGAGGATGGGCCTCTCCCGTCCCGAGTTTTCGTACCAGTGCTCGCGCCTCGGTCCGATGATCCACGCATGGGTGCAATGGCGGTCACTGATGAGGCGTTTCCAGAAGGGTCGGAAATGCCTACCGAGGCGCCCTCCGCTGCCCGCGAAGGCAGCGCGAGCCCGTGCCTCATACCACTCCGGGGCCTGGCTTTGTTCGGATCCGATCCACTTGGCGATCCGGTCCGCCTGGTCATCGCGGCCGATGACGTCGACGTGGAAGTCCCACATCGGATGTTTCTGCAGGGCGCGCTTCACGATGGCGGCGCCGGCGCCGATCCGCTTCCCCGGCGCCGGCGCCAGGGACTTGTCATGGATGAGGTCGTCGAGTTCGCGGACGAGATACCGGTCGCGCGTATCGTGGGGCTGGTTTCCGAGCCTGGCGATGAGCGCCACCCGGTCTTCGTCGTCGAGCGCTGCCAGCAGCGCGTGGGCCATGCGGATTTCGTTCGGTTCTTCCATGGTTCCTCCGTCGCGCCTTTATAGTCGAGAGATGCCATTTTGTCAATCGGTCGGGGATGGCCCTTCCGCTCGTTCGGTCATTGCCAAGAAAAATCCCCGCCTTGCGGGCGGGGAAGATGGGCGGTCACTTCTTGCGGAGCGTGAAGCCCAGGGCCTGGAGCTGGTTCCGCAGGAGGGCCAGGGTCGTCTTCCCGCAGCCATCCAGGGCGCGTAGCTGCCATTCCGAATAGCGTTCGACCAGTGCCTCGATCGTAGTGCATCCGGTTTGCTCGACGACCCTTGCGGTCCGCCGGTTGGTGGGGGTGCTGACGAGTTCGAGCAGGCGAGAGATCGGTGTCCCCTCGGGGGAGGGTGCTTCCCCCACGCCCTTGTCGCGGAACGGCTCGAGCCGCTCGCGGAACGCCGCGTACGACCGGCCCAGGCGGCCGTTCGCGGCCTTGAAGTATTGCTGCGCGGCCGTTTCGAAGGCCGGGAGGGGGACCTTCCCGATGCGCTCGGCGATGCGTCGCGCCTGCTCGTCTTCCCCGATGGGCTGCAGGCATGCGTCGTACTTGGGGTGGCGTCGAACCCGCTGCAGGAACGCTTCGAGGTCTTCGCCCAGTCTAAGCGTCGCCCCGCAGTGATGGAAGGCCTCCTTGATGAACTTGATCCGTTCGGTCTCGGGGACGTCGCACGCGAGGGAGAGCAGCCGCCCGACCTGCACGTCTTCGCCGATCCGTTCCTCGATCTTTTTCCAGTCGCGCATCCGCGCCTCCTTGCGGCGTTGATCTAAGCAGGCATCCGCCATCCCGTCAACCCTCGACGCCTGCCGCCAAACCCCGTACCATGCCCGCATATGCTCCCCCCGTTTTCCGCCTTGCAGGCCGTGCGCGAGCGCTTCGTCGCGCGCGAGCAGGTGCGCCGCGCCCTCATCGGCCAGGCGCAGCAGGTCCAGACCACCGCCAAGCGGGCCATCTTCGCCGTGCACCGCGACGACCTCGAGGGGGCGATGGCGCTGCTGGAAACGGCGCAGGGCCATGCCCGTGAGGCTGAACGCCTCTGCGGCGAAGATGCCGCCCTCATGCACGAAGGCGCCTGGCGTGCCGCCCAGGAAGAGTGGCTCGAAGCGGAACTCCTTGTCGCGGCCCTCGGCGACCACGAGGCCGACCTGCCCCTCGATGAGCCCGAGCGCGTCGTCGGCGCGCTTTCCGACCTGCTTGGCGAGCTCGCCCGCGTCCTCATCCGCGACGTGACGCAAGGCCGGTTCGCCCGCGTCACCCCCATCCATGGCACGGCCCAACGCGTCCTGGAGTTCCTCCTCGAGTTCGACGCCACCGGCTACGCCCGCCAGAAGGTCGACCAGGCCCGGCAGCACCTCCGCAAGATCGAGGACGTCGCGTACGACCTCGCCCTCCGCAACCGCGTATGAGCGAGGCGCCGGCGATCTTCGGCGTCCCGCTCGAGGGCGGGACGGGGGAGACGGTCCTCGCGGCGGCCACCCACGCGCGGCCGCCGTTTTGGATCGTGACCGCGAACCCCGAGATCCTGCTCGCCGCGCAAGAGGATCCGGACTACGCGAACGCCCTCCGCGCTGCCTCCTGGCGCACGGTGGATGGGTTCGGCCTGCAGCTTGCCTTGCGAGCCCGCGGCAACCCGCTCGACCGCGTCACCGGCGTCGACCTCGCGGAGACGATCCTCGCCCATGCGGCCGCCAATGACTGGCGGGTCGCATTGTTCGGTTCGACCCCCGATACGCTCGAACGGGCGAGTGCTGCCTGCCTCCGACGGTTCCCTGGGCTGGCGCTGAAAGGCTGGTCCGGTGGGGAGGTGGACGCGACGGGGGACGAGGACGCGCGCACCCGCGCCGATCGCGAAGCCTTCGAGGCCTGGCATCCGGACGTCCTCCTCGTCGCGCTTGGCGGCGGCAAGAAGCAGGAGTTTTGGATTGAAAAGCACCTCACCGCCTGGCCGTGGCTGCGGATCGTGATGGGGGTCGGCGGGGCCTTCGACATGTGGGCCGGCCGCTTGCCTCGTGCGCCCGGTTTTTTGCGAAGATTCGGCCTGGAATGGGTGTGGCGCCTCTGGCTGCAGCCGTCCCGCTGGCGGCGAATCTGGCGGGCGGTTTTCGTGTTCCCTTGGCATGCCTGGCGGGCGGACCGGTGAAGAATGGCGGCCATTCCCACGAGGGGTCCGTTCTTTCGTTTCAAGCCGCACGAAGGCGGCTATCGGCTTCCTTACGGGGCTCCATGCCCTGTCGGTCCGATGCCGATGAGGCTTTTTTCCGGGGAATAGGGCGTTTTTTTGATCCCCGGACGTCATTGACAAGGCTGGTTGCTTGTGCTAGGATCCCATGTCCGTCACAGGGCTTCGCGATCACGCGAAAGCCGTCTCGTGACGCGTCCGCAAAGGATTTCGCATGGATATCATCGGTTCCCCCGGTCCCGCCGCGCAGCCGTATGTCTTCGCCATCGCGGCTCTGTTCGTCCTCGTCCTCGCCCTCAGCACCGTGTTCGGGCGGATCATGGTCGTCGTCGAGGAGTGGAACAAGGCGCGCAACCAGCGTCTCCTCGAGGAGCAGCGCGAGCGTCAGCGGCAGCAGTACCTCAAGGCGATGCAGGAGCTCATCGCCACCGCGAGCGGCGTCCTCGACACCAAGAACATCGAGACGTTCCTGGGTTGGCTCGAGGGGCATTTGGACAAGCGGTCGTAGGCGTACGGTCGGGAACGAACACCATGTCACCCGCCGAATTCCAAGCCATCGACCAGTACATGGAGGTCGTCGGCCTCTTCATGGTCAACCTGCTCGTGCCCGTGATCCTGGCGCTCATCGCCGTCTGGATCCTCGTGCTGATCGTCTCGACGGTGCTGTACTTCAAGCACGTCGCGCCGAAGCTCGATGAGCAGCTCAGGCCCTGGATCGCCGAGATGCAGTTCCGGCTGATCCTGTGGCTCTGCGACCGGGCACGGGCCGCCCGCCTCCGCGCCGAGACGCGCCGGCTCGAGGCGCTGCTCGCCGTCATGCAGAAGGCGGAGCCCCATTTCACGCCGGGGGCCGATCGCGAAGCCTTCCTGGAGTGGCTCAACGACACCCTGGCTCGGCGGATACGCTAGACCGAACCAGCCTTCCCGCGGCACCTCCCACGTGCCGTTTTTCTTTTTCTCACCCCATTCCGTCCGTGTTTCCATGAACAAAAAAAGTGCCCCGCGACGGCATTCATGCCGGCGGCGTGGGCAGGGCCTTGCGTGCTTCCTCGTGCTGCGCACGGAGGTAGTCGCTGAGCAGGTACGGGTAGGGGAAGTAGGTGGTCTCCTTCCGGTGGACGGTGGCCCCGAGCGGCGGATCGGCGGCGTCCGCGTGTGCCGGGCGCCAACGGGCACCCAGCCCATGCGAGCCGTTCATGGCGCCGAAGGCGAGCGTTCCCGTCGGTCCCTCCGCCACGAACCAGGGGCCGTCGAAGAAGTCGAGGCCGTTGGGATGGGGGATCGGTCGCCAGGCCAGCTGGCTCGGGTCGAGTCCGGCGTTCCGGATGACCGTCTCGAGCATGGCACGAGTCTCGCGTTCCAGGCGTCGCCGGCGGCAGGCGACGTGCTCGTGGGTCTGGAAAAAGACGTGGATCCAGTCTTCGGCCTGGACCCGGAAGGTCTGCGCCTCCTCCGGCAGGTTCAGCCAGAGGCTGCGTCCGTCGCGCCACACGGGCGCGTACGGGTCGAGAGAGGCTTCGCCGTGTGGGCCGGGTTGCAGGTCCGCGATGACCTCGTGCAGCGTCTTGCCCGCGTGGGCGCGGAGGGTGACGACGCGTCCGGGGCTGTGGCTCGCGTAGTCGAACGCGTCCACGATCGTCCAGGGCCGGTTGCAGCCGGCGCACACCACGCCGACAGGCGCGAACTCGATCGGCGCACGCCGTTCCCAGGTGGGTGCGAGCGGGTCCTCCTGCGCGTCGTTCCGCAGGTCCGCGAAGGTCGCGACGGTGGGGATTCCGTTCGTCCCGAAGTCCGCCGCCGTCGCCAGGCCTCCGCGGCGCCGTTCGAGGCCCAAGGCGTTCCCGTCCGCGTGAAGGACGAGGCGCCCGAAGAGGATGAAGGTACGCTTGAGCGGCCGCTTGTCCTTGGCCGCGCGGGCCCGCGCTTGGACCACGCCATGGAGGCCTTCGAGAGTCAGCGCCTGCGCTTCGAGGCCGCGAAGGGTGTCGTAGTCGTCGGGGTCGTCGAGCTGGGGGATGGGCACGGGGAGTCTCCTTCTGCCGATGCGCATGGATGCGGTTGGCCGTCCTACTCTCGGCGAGCTGCCCCTGTTTGTCAATATTCCGCTAGGAATGGCTTTTTTTTCATCATGCTGCTAGGCTGTCCGCATTCCTATGCCTACCCCCCTGACCCCCGCCCGCGTCCGCTTCGCCCCCAGCCCGACGGGGTATTTGCATAT
>CAZIMD010000002.1:12194-36877 GCA_964540365.1 uncultured Gammaproteobacteria bacterium | reverse complement strand
CCCTGACCCCCGCCCGCGTCCGCTTCGCCCCCAGCCCGACGGGGTATTTGCATATCGGGGGATTGCGGACCGCGCTCTATAACTGGTTCCTGGCCCGCAAGACGGGCGGCACGTTCCTCTTGCGCATCGAGGACACCGACCGCACCCGTCTCGTCGATGATGCGGCGGTGAAGATGGTCCAGGCGTTGACCCGTTGCGGCCTCGCGCCAGATGAGGGGGTGAAGCTCGACGCGGACGGCCAGCTCATCGAAGAAGGTCCCCACGCCCCCTACATCCAGTCCAAGCGCCGCGAGAAACATCTTGCCTACGCCTACGACCTCATCGAGCGTGATGCGGCCTATTATTGCTTCTGCACCGCCGAGACCCTCGACGAGATGCGCGCCCTCCAGACCGCCGCCAAGCAGCCGCTCATGTACGACCGCCGTTGCCGCGCGCTGCCGAAAGAGGTCGCCGAGAACCGCGCCGCCGTGGGTGATCCCTGCACGATCCGCCTCAAGGTCCCCCTCGAAGGGAGCTGCGTCTTCCACGACCAGATCCGCGGCCGCATCGAAGTGCCCTGGGCCCAGGTCGATGACCAGGTCCTCATCAAGTCCGACGGCTACCCGACGTACCATCTCGCCGCCATTGCCGACGACCACGACATGGCCATCACCCACGTCATCCGCGCCGAAGAGTGGATCTCGAGCACGCCGAAGCACCTGTTCCTGGCGCAAGCCATGGGGTGGAACGTGCCCTCGTATGCGCATGTGCCGCTTTTGCTGAACCCGGACCGTTCCAAGCTGTCCAAGCGCCAGGGTGACGTCGCTGCCGAAGACTATCTCGCCAAGGGATACCTCCCCGAGGCCCTCCTGAACTTCGTCGCGCTGCTCGGTTGGAACCCGACGGCAGACCGCGAGATCTTCACGAAGGAAGAGCTGGCGTCGTTGTTTGAACTGGAAAAGGTCAATAAGGCGGGCGCGGTGTTCAGCATCGAGAAGCTCGACTGGCTCAACGCCCACTACCTCCGTGCGCTCCCGGAAGCCGAATACCTCGCGCTCGCGTTGCCGATCCTCGAGGCCTCCGTCCCTGCCGCAACGACCGACGCCTTGCGCACCCGGGCCGCGCTGCTGTTCCGTGACCGCGCCACGCGCGTGCAGCTCCTGCCGGAATTGGTTTCCCCCTGGCTCGTTCCGCCGGTCGCGGATCCTGCATTGCTCCTCTGGAAGACGCAGACCGCCGCCGAAACCCGTGCCCGCCTCGAGGCCGTGCGTGCCGAGCTCGCCACGTGGCCGGACGCGGCGGTGACGGTCGTCGCCGATATCGAGGCGGCCCTCAAGGCCTGGATCGCCGGTCGTGGGTGGGGGAACGGGGAGGTGCTGTGGCCGTTGCGGACCGCGCTCTCCGGCGCCAAGCAATCGCCAAGCCCGTTCGAGCTGTTGTACCTGCTGGGGAAAGACGAGGCCTTGCGCCGTATCGACGGCGCCCTCGCGGTTCTGGCATAATGGGCGCATGGCGCGCCGTCCGCTCCTTCCGCTCTTGCTTGCAATCCTGCTCGTCGCCACGGGGCCCGTCTTGACGGTCCCCGTTTTTGCGCAAGAGGCTCCGCCCGCCGAGGGTGCCGCTCCGGCGGACGCGTCCGATCCCGATGCCGGACAAGTGGACGAGACGCAAAAAAACATCGAGGCCAAGCAACGCCGCGTGAAGGCCCTCGACGAGCTCATCGCGCAATACCGCACCCGCATCCAGCAGCAGACCGCAACGGCGGAGACCCTCCAGTCCCAGCTGGCGCTCCTCGACGCGCGTGCCGAGGCGCAAGACCTGCGCGTCCGCCGCGCCCGCGAGGAGCTCGACCGCCTCGCCCTCGAGATCGGCCGCGCCGAAACGCAACAGAAAGAGCTTGAGGCGACCCTGACCGTGCGCCGCGCCCTCCTCGGCGAAGTCTTGGCGGAATGGGAGCGCGCTCCCGAGGCTTCACCCCTCTTCGCCTTGTTCGGGGCGAAATCCCTGTCGGCCTTCGTCACCCGCCGCGCCGAAGTGCGCTCCCTCCAGCAGGCGCTCACGTCCGCCACCGTCTCGGTCCACGAGGCGAAGACGGCCGTCGAGGCCAAGCGATCGGCCCTTCAGGTCGCGCGCACGAGCCAGCTCCAGGAGACCCAAGCCCTCGAGCTGGCGCAGCATCAGCTCGAGGAGGATCGCGCCGCCAAGCGCGGGCTCATCGCCGAGACGGGCAACCGCGAGGACCAGTTCCGCCGCCTCGTCGCCGACCTCCAGCGCGAACAGCAGGGCGAGACGGAGGCGGTGAACGCCCTCCGCGACCGCTTGCGCGACTCGGTGGGCACGTCGGACGACGTCCTGGCCCGTGGCGATCTCCTCCTCACTTGGCCGATCGAGCCGAAGAAGGGGATCTCGGCGCATTTCCATGACCCGACCTACCCGTTCCGGAACCTGTTCGAGCATCCCGGGACCGACCTCCCGACGCCTGTCGGGACGCCGGTCCGCGCCGCGGCCGGCGGGTACGTCGCCTGGAACCGCGTCGGCAGGCAATACGGCAACTACATCATGGTGATCCACCCGAACGGGATCGCCACGGTGTATGCCCACCTGTCGTCGTTTGCCGCGAAGCCGGATACGTATGTCGAGCGCGGCGAAGTGATCGGGTATTCGGGTGGGCGCCCCGGCGATCCGGGCGCGGGCCTTTCGACGGGCCCGCACCTGCACTTCGAGGTGCGGCAGGATGGGGTGCCGGTGAATCCGGAGCTGTTCTTGCCGGAGCTGTAGGTCAAAAGATGAGACATAAAAAAACTCAGGGTGATCCTGGGTTTTTGGTCTCCATGTTTCGCAAGGCTGATATCGCCGAAAAATGAAAAAGCAGATCAAGATGGATCTGCTAGGGGCTGTTGTCAGCCCTCCGTCCTCGGCTGCGCCTGGACGCCGACAGCGGCGTCGTGCCCACGCAGCGGGTCGAAGGCCGCGGCCGCGGGAGTGAGCAGGCTCATCTGCCCGTGGTCGCGCACCGCCGCTTCCGGCGTGTAGTTGCGCATGACCTCGATGGCCTGCATGAGCGGGCCGCCGATGGTCTTGGCGACGTACTCGCCGAGGGCCACGCCGCCGCTTGCCATGCCGCTCACGCGCAGTTCCTTCTCGATGACGTCGGCGTAGGGCTTGGCCGCCTCAGGCACGGGGAAGATGGCGATGCCCGCGGAAAGCGTGAGGCGGACGATCATGTCGCCCACGTCCGTGTCCGCCAGGGCCGCGAGGTGCCTCTTCTGGTCCTCGTCCATGCCCTGGAAGCTCGCGTACGCCTGGATGATCCCTGCCCGCGTGGTGCGGACGAAGAGGGTGGCCCCCGCCCGGCGTGCGGCCTCGGGGATCTCGACCTTGGCCGTCTCGGCCGCGCGCTGTCCGACCTCCGCGGCCCTGTTCTTGAACTGTTCGACGCGTCCCTGTCGGGTCTCTCCGTTGCTCATGGGTCTCTTCTCCTGTCCTTCGTCGTTCCGGGTCTCGGCCTTGCGGGCCTTCTCGGTCTGGCGCGGGTCGTCGTTGCGCGTGCCGTCCGGGCGCCAGTCCGGGCGGATGATCGCTGTGGGGTCCGTGCTGTTGGCCAGCCGCACCCCGAAGGCGTTGCAGCCCTCGAGGAGGGGGCCTTCGCCGGGTTTCGGCCCCGGGTTTTCCGCCGTTCCCCAGGTCCTGGCGAGGTAGGCGGTGTTGCCGCGGAGCAGCAGGTGGGGCGCCTCGGCGTTCCGCAGGACCGTGTCCTGCAGGTCGACGTTTTCGAGGGCCGTCCCGGCGAGGATGGCCTCGCTGAGGTCGGCACCGGCCAGGTCGACGCCGCTGAGCCGGGCCCGGGAAAGGTCCGCGCGCGCGAGATCGGCCTCGGCGAAGACGGTCTTCTGGCGCATGTCACCGGCCTCGGCCCCGGCCGGCGGCCGGTAGCTGTCGATCCGGGCGCCGACGAAGCTCGCGCCGCGGAAGTCGCCGCGCCGCGCCTGGCATCCCAGGAGGGTCGCGCCGTCGAAGCAGGCTTCGGCCAACGCGCAGTCCAGCAGGCACACCCGTTCGAGCAGCGCACCGTGCAGGTCGATGCCGGCCAGGTTCAGGCCGGCCAGGTTCTCGCCCCGCAGCACGAGGCGGAGGTTGGGGTAGCGCTCGCGCAGCCGGTTGAAGTCCCGCACGTTCTCGGCGAAGAGAAGCTGTCGGGCTCCCACCAGGAGCGGGTCGTCCGGTTCGTTCACGTGGCACCTCCTTTTTTGTGGTAGATGGCGCCTCTCACCTGTACCATGCCATTTATTGGCTGTCAAGTTTGGCCTTGTTTAGCAGGGTTTCCAGCTCTAAATAGTGTGAAATTCGCACTAAATCAGGCTTGAGGGCCTTTTCGGCGGGGGTGCCCTTGAAGTACCACGGCAGGTGCTTGCGCAGCTTCACGAGGCCGCGCTCCCCATAGTGGTCGATCTGGAGGCGGGCGTGGGCGAGGACGGTCGCGACCCGCTCGTTCCAGGTGGGCTCGGGGAGGGCCGTCCCGTCCGTGAGGAAGGCTTGGACCCGCTTGGCGAACCAGGGGTTGCCGAGGAGGCCGCGGCCGATGAGGACGCCATCGGCGCCGCTCTGCTCCATCGCGAGGTTCGCGCGTTCCGGGCTCGTGATGTCGCCATTCACGAGGAAGGGAAGGTGGGGGACGTTCCGGCGGGCCTCGCCGATGCGGACCCAGTTCGCCGTACCGCTATACCCCTGCTCGCGCGTGCGGCCATGCATCGAGATGAGGTCGGCGCCGGCGTCGGCCACGACCTTCACGAATTCCAGGCAGTCCGTGTCGTCCTTCCAGCCGAGGCGCGTCTTCACGCTTACGGGGACCTTCACCGCGGCCTTCATCGCCTTCACGATCGCATGGGCGCGTTCCGGCTCGCGGATCAGCGAGGCCCCGTTGAAGTTCGAGACCAGGTTGTACACGGGGCAGCCCATGTTGATGTCGATGGCGTCGGGCGCGAAGCGTTCCTCGATGATGCGGGCGGCTTCGGCCATGACGGCGGGGTTGCTGCCGAAAATCTGCTGCACGAGCGGGCGTTCGCGTTCATCGAACGTCGCCATCTTCAGGGTCTTGGGGTTGAGGCGGACGACCGCTTCTGCCGAGACCATCTCGCGGAACATCAGGGGGACGCCTTTTTCTTTGCAGACCAAGCAAAACGGAAGATCGCTCATGTCAGCCATGGGCGCGAGGGCCACGATCGGGCGGGGGAGGGATTTCCAGTCGAGCATGCTGGAGAGGGTAGCGCGGGATGGGCGAATGGGCAAGGGTGGCAGCGCAAGCATGGCCGCGCGCGACCCTCTTTCGAGGGAGCGGGTATGAAAAAACCGCCTCGAGGGCGGTAGGGGTCGTCGGGAACACGTTCAGTTCAACGCGTTGGGCGTCTTGTTGCCTGCCGTGGCTTCGATCGACCAGCCTGTGAGGCTCACGGTGGCACGGGCCTGGGCGGTATCGAGCGCATCGGCGTACCCGCTGAGCCAGCGAATGATCTCGCGGTGCCGTTCGGACTCCTCCGTGTCCAGGGGAGGGGCATCCCTCTCTTTTTCCTTGGTTGACACAGCGTTGGAGGATGCGCTGACGGAGCGCACCTCGAGATTGAAGGAGATGCAGGCGGGCAGCTCGGCGAAGACATCCGCGCTTCCGAGGGGCACGCCCTGCCCGCTCTCGTCATTCAGCACGCAGTCCATGTTCCCGCGCGCGACCGGAATTTCCACGCGGATACGCCGCGTATCCCGGATCTCGAGCACGCGGAAGTCCCAACCCGTCCGGCCGGTTGGGTTCCAGGACTCTTTCAGGAAGATCCATGACGTGCCACAACGGTAGTAGGTGCGTCGAAGGCCCTCCTCGTGATCGATGGCTACGTGCAGGGTGCCCACCGGAAGCGCGCGCTCGAAACTCTCCAGTTGGGCAGGGGTCACCCAGCCGCGGAGGTCGTAGCAGGCTTCCCCTGCGCGGATGAGCCTGGGGCCCTCGACCCGGAGCCGCTCCAGGAGCTGCTGCGTGCGGATGGAACGGCGGTGGCGGGCGTAGTCCTCCTTTTTGAGTCGCAGCCTCGGTCCCAGGATTTTGCACCCGGGATCGTCGGTCGTAGTTCGTGTCTTACGCCTTTCGTTGCGGTCGGTCTTGGTCCCTGATCGGGCGGTCGGCTTGCCCGACGCTTCCTTGGCTGGCCGCGGTCCGCGGAGGACCAGGCAGAGGGCGAAGCCCAGCAGGATGCAGGCGAGGTTGAGCAGCATGCGTCGGATCCTTTCTGGTGTCGTTGGCCGGGGGACGGTAGCAGGGATTTTTGATCGTGTCAATCCGGATTTGGAGCGGTTGTGTGCCGGAGCGGCTCGATTCAGCGAGGAACATTTTGATGTATTTCAACGTGTATTCCATGTATTTATTCCTAAAACAAAAAATACATGTCAGGGGGTGTATCCATACGCATATGAAAATCCCGCCATGGGGCGGGAGGAGGATGGGGCGCTCTGCGGGAGCGTCAGTTCGGCTTGTCGATCTTGGAGCTGGGGGTGTAGCTGATGAGCCGGTCCGTGGGGATAAGGGCTGCGCGGGCCTCGGAGGCGTCGAGGGCATCGGCGTGGGACGTGAGCCAGCGGATGATGTCATTCGTCGCGGCAGATTCCTCCGCGCTCAGCGTGACCCTTGCCATCTTGTGCGTGTCCGCTGCCTCGCCCGATGCCCGGTTGGGGCTCGAGAAGGACAATCTCACCGGTACGTTGAACGAGAACCAGGAAGGAAGGGCGACGTACGCCTCCGCTCCTTCGCAGGTGCACCTTCTGGCGTCGTCCCAGAACCGGAAGGGGATGCTGCCCGCTTCCAGCGGCATCTTCACCTGGATCGGCCTCGTATCCCGGATCTCGAGGAACTGGAAGGTCCAACGCGGCGGGCCGTCGGTCCCACCCGGGGTGAGCGCCTCGCGCATCATGAGCCAGGAGGTGCCGGTCCGGTAGAACGTGCGTCGGGTCTCCGTGCCGGAGTCGATGGTGACGTGGGGGACGCCGATGGGCAGTTCCGCCTCGAGTCGCGCGAGCTCCGTCCGGTTGACGGCCTCCACGTCTTCGTCGTACGGGCGCCCCTCTGCGCGGATCGGCTTGGGGGATTCCGCCTTCAGGCGTTGGAGGAGCTCGGTTGGGCGAACGCTGGTCTGATGCCGTTCGAGGTCGCCCTGGGTGATTTCCGTCACGGGGGCCTGAGGAGGGCTCGGAGGCGGCAGGGCAGGAGGGCCCTGCTTCGGCCGGCCATAGCGAGTCACCAGGAAGGCGAAGGCGAATCCGATGAGCGCGGGAAGGAAATCGAGCAGTCGTTGCATGGATGGATCCTTTCAGGGGCAGGGGAAAACGCGGTGGAAGGCTAGCGGGTTCTTTGCTCACCGTCAATCCCGCCCGCTCCGAGCCGGCGTCCGCGGATACGGGCGGATCGTTCGATAGGAATGAGCGGCTTTTCGGATTCGGCGCACACGACCAGCCCAGGCGATGGTGAACCATGAAAAAAACCCGCGTCAGGTCGGGTCAGGCGAGCGCGGGTCCTGACGCACGTTCGTGCAGCCAGGCGGCGAGGGCGTGGGCATCGCGGACCTCACGCCAGGTGCCGGCGAAGGGCCAGCGGGCATGGAGGCGGTCGTGCACCCACCAGTTCGAGCAGATCCCGAACGTCTGGGCGGGTGTGGCCATCGTCCGGCTCGTGAAGCGGACGGCGAGGGAGCCGACCGTTTCGATGTGCGGCACGACGATCGGGCGGCTGTCGCGAAGCTGGAGCAGGTACGGTCGCCAGTGGCCGGAAGGGTCGGCCTCCTCGACGAGGAGGGCCCAGAAGGTTCCCGACCTCAGGGCGATGCGGCGTCGGAGGCCGTCGGCGTCGGTCGCGATCGCGAGCGTCCCCTCGGGAAGGGCGTCCCGGATGGAGGCGTACCAGCCATCCTCCACGTCCGTGAGCCATTCCTGAAACGGAAGCGCGTTGAGGCGGCACAGCCTCTCCACCGTCACCTCGCGGATCGAGGCGAGGAAGGGCGTGGGGGACCGTGCCCGCTTGGCCGCGTGCATCACCTCTTCCGGAAAGAGGGTGAACGCTCTGGCGGCGGGCGAGAGGTCGAGGCGGAAGCGACGCTCCCGGCGGATGAAGAGCGCGCCCAGGCCTGCCAGGACCAGGGCAAGGGGGAGAAGGGTCGTGAGCGTGTCTTGGGGCATGCGGCCTCCTTCGTGGCCATCCCACGGGTACCACGGGACAGGGTCCGCGTCAAGGGCGGTTGGAAGAAAAAACGCTCGTTTCCAAGGTTGGTTCAGGGGCGCGCGGATGGTGGAACGAGGGAAGCGCGACGCGGCGTGGGGCGCGTGCCTCCGACGGTAGCGTATTTCTCGAATTTATCAACCGTTCGTTTGTGGAGGGGCATATATTTGCCCTATGTTGGCCCTTTTCATGCGGCCTGGCCCCATTGCCCCGCGCATGCCCGTGAGGCACGATGGACGCATGTTGTCATGGACCGATCCGGTGGGATTCATCCAAGGCGTAACCCCGTCCATGCGCCGGGGGTTTGAGGCGTTGGACATTCGCACGGTGGGCGAGCTCCTGACGCGCCTGCCGCGGCGGTATGAGGACTTTTCGAGCGAGAAGCTCCTGTATGCCTGCGGTGACGGCGAGAGCGTGACGGTGCGCGTACGCGTCAAGAAGGCATCGATGACGCCAGGCTTCGGCAGGCGCAAGCTCGTGCGGGCGATCGTCGAGGACGCGTCAGGGTCGGCGAGCGCGCTGTTCTTTAACCAGCCCTGGCTGATGAAGGAATTTACGGCGGGGCGCGAGATCGTGCTGTCCGGGTTGATCTCGGTGCATCCCCAATATGGCCGGCAGATCACCCGTCCCGCCTGGCGGCCGCTGCCTGAGGATGGCGTGTTGCCGGTGGGCGAGATCCTGGCCGTCTATGCGACGACGCGGGCGATCCCGCAGAAGGCCTACCGCCGGATCGTGGAGCGGGCCTTGGCGGGGGAGCCGTGGCCGAAGGCCGAACCGCTCGTGGCAGGCGATCGGCCGGAAGGGCTCATGGGGTTCGCGGAGGCGTTGCGGGCCGTGCACCAGCCGACGACGGTCGCGCAGGCCGAACAGGGGCGTCGCCGGTTTGCCTTCGATGAGGCGCTCGCGTATCGGTTGGGGTTTTCCCTGACGGGAAAAGATATCGTCAAGCAAGGCGGCGTGGCGATGCCATTCCAGGAGGCGTTCGCCCGCACGTTCGCCGAGTCCCTGCCCTTCCCGCTCACGGGTGACCAGAAACGGGCGGTGTGGGTCGCCTTGCAGGACATGGAGAAGCCGGTCCCGATGCGGCGGCTGCTGCAGGGGGACGTGGGTTCGGGGAAGACGGCCGTGGCCGCGTTTCTGGCGGCGCATGTGCTGCGGAGCGGCATGTCGGCGGCGCTATTGGCCCCGACCGACCTGCTCGCCGTGCAGCATGCGCAGACCTTGCGACGCATGTTCGCCGCGCACCAGCTGCCCCTTCTTTTGCTTACGCGCACCAAGCAGCAGGCCTGGCTCGGCCATCAGGAAGAGCCGTTGAAAAAGGAGGCCGCAAACGCGCGCGCCCGGCAAGGCGGGATCGTCCTCGTGGGGACGCACGCCCTCTTGCAGGAAAAGCGGATCCCGGCGGACCTCGGCCTGGTGATCGTCGATGAGCAGCACCGGTTCGGTGTCGAGCAGCGACAATTCTTGGCGGAGTCGACGCGGGCGGACGGGAAACTGCCGCACCTCCTCTCGATGACCGCGACGCCCATCCCGCGTTCGCTCGCCCTCACCCTGCTGGGGGATCTTGAAGTGTCTTCGCTGCTCGAAAAGCCAGGCGGACGGTTGCCGATCCGCTCGGAGGTCTGCGTGGGGACGAAGCGTTCCCTCGCGTACGAGGCCATCCGGGCGGCTGCCGGACGTGGGGAGGCGAGTTTCGTGGTCTGTCCGCTCATCGACCCGTCGGATGCGCTTGGGAAGGCTTCGGTTCAGGAAACGGAGCGGCAGCTGTCGACCGGCCCGCTCGCCGGGCTGCGGATCGGCATCCTGCATGGGCGCCTGAAACCCGAAGAGAAGGCAGACGTCATGGACAGGCTCTTGCGCAAGGAGCTGGACGTGCTCATCTCGACGACGGTCATCGAGGTCGGCGTCGACGTGCCGCATGCCACGGTGATGGCGATCGAAGGGGCGGACCGCTTCGGGATGGCGCAGCTGCACCAGTTGCGGGGGCGCGTGGGCCGTTCGAGCCTACCGAGTCGGTGCTTTTTCCTGACGGATGCGGAAGGGGAGCCGTTGGAGCGGTTGGGGCAGGTGGCGCGCCTGCAGGATGGGTTCGCGCTCGCCGAGGAGGATTTTCGTCGCCGGGGGGCCGGGAATATTTTTGGCACGCAGCAGAGCGGGTACCTGGCGTTCCGCGCAGTGCGATGGTCCGATATGGACCTGTTGCAGAAGGCGGCGCAGCTCGCGCGCGAGATCGTGGAGCGCGATCCGGACCTCGAGGGGGTGCCGTGGTTTAGGGATCGGGTGCGGGAGTTGAGGGAATCGTCGCATTTGGAGTAGGTCAATCTTTGAAAGAGCGATAGTCAATATCTTTGAATACGAACTCTACCATGATCTTGACGACCCCGACTGTTTCAAAAAGGGTGGCTCCGACAAGGGTGCTCAGAACTATTTGCAGCTTATCCAGCTCTCCGTAGGAAAAGGCCATGTATACCAATTTGAAGACAAAAATATTCTGAGCGATAAGCACTGCGGCGGCGATGACCGAGAATCCTTTTCGTGCCTCGAGTTTCCAACCAACGTCTTCCGCTATCTTTTCCAGCATTCTTTTCCGATGATCGCTTTCCGTTTTTAGAGAATCGTGGGAATCCGTCGGATTTGATCTTGTAAAGCTCGTTACCCGTAAAAAAGAGCGATCTTCGTCCGTTTCAATTGGCTTTATTTCTGCTTGGGGGTATGCCGGCTCAGCCGGCGGCGCGTCCAGATCCTCGTCCATATGGGCACTAAGCTGATAACCCAAGGTTGACCGCTCTCCAGTGTACAGCCACGGGTGATACGCCGAAGATATCCGCCAACGCGCTTTCGTCTGGGATGATTTTCCAATACTTTAGAAAGGTTGGTTTCGGCATAAGAAGACTTGCCGCGAACCAGTTCGCCTCCGTCTCCTCCTTTACGTCTTGCGTATCGATATTCAGAAATTGAGTTCGATAAAAGACTTCTCGCTCTTTCGTCTGATGGAGGATGAAGTGTCCAATTTCGTGTGCGATAGTGAACTGTTTCCGTTTTGGTGAGTCGCTCGTTTCTATGTAGATCTCACGTTTGTCACGATCGTACGCGCCCGCGACGTTTCCTCCCCCAAAACTACCTTCCTTTAAGGAGAGGCCGCAGGATTCCAAGATCTTTTTCAGGTTGATCGGCGGTTCGATGTCTTCTTTTCCGCACGCGTCCTCTATCAGGGTTAAAGCCTTCGCCTCGATCAATCGGATTTGCTCGTTGCTAAGCTTCATATGTGTCTAGGGTATCACTACTGATCAGGTCTCGTCTAACCCATTCGGGACCATTCTTCATGCCTCAAAAAACCTTCCCATCTCCTCCTGCCGTGGTTTCGCGTGGGCCTTGTGGACCGGCTTCAGTCCCGCCAACTCAACGGCTTTCGCAAGGGTTGCGGCGGGGAGGACTTCGAGGCCTTTCGGGGCGGTAACGGGTTGGAAGGGGACGATGGCGGCCGTATACCCGAGTCGTTGGGCTTCCTTTAGGCGTAACTCAAGGCGTGGGATCGGGCGGATCTCTCCAGACAGGCTGATCTCGCCAAACGCCATCGTCCGTTCCCGGACGGGCTGGTCCCATAGGGCCGAAGCCAAGGCAAGGGCCACCGGCACGTCCGTCGCCGGATCGCTGATGCGTAACCCGCCGACCGTGTTCACGAACACGTCCTGGTCTCCCAGGGGACACCGCGCGCGCCGCGTGAGGACGGCGATGAGGAGCTGCACGCGGTTGGGATCGAGTCCCACGATCCGACGGGCGGGAATGCCGAAACCGGCCGGGGTCACCAGCGACTGGACCTCGCAGACGATGGGGCGGCCGCCGTCGAGGGTACAGCTCGCCACGGAACCGGAAACGGGCGCGCCGCGGTCTTGCAGGAAGCGAAGGGACGGGTCCACCAGCTCCACGAGCCCGCCTTCCTCCATCGTGAAGAGCGCGCTCTCTTCGGTGGGGCCGAAGCGGTGCTTGAGGACGCGCAGGATCCGCAGCTCTTGCGTGCGGTCGCCTTCGAGCATGAGGACGGTGTCGACGAGGTGCTCGAGGAGGCGCGGGCCGGCGAGGTCGCCGTCTTTCGTGACCTGCCCCACGAGGACGAGCGGGACGCCGCCCCGTTTTGCCGCTTCACCGACGATGGAAGCCGAGGCGCGTACCTGGGTCGGGTTCCCGGGTTCGCCCGTGACGCCTGAGGCCCGCAAGGTCTGGATCGAGTCGACGATGGCGAGCGTCGGCTTCTCGCTCGCGATGGTCGCCGCGATGGTCCCGCTTTCCGTCTGGTCGAGGAAGCGCAGGGTTTCCGGGAGCGGGCCGTTCGCCAGGCGCTCGAGGCGGCGGCCGACTTGGGTGGGGGATTCCTCGCCAGTGACGTATAAGACCGTTCCGCCGGCCTTCGCCATCGCCAGGGCCGCCTGGGCGATGAGCGTGGACTTGCCGATGCCCGGCTCGCCGCCGATGAGGCTGATGGAGCCCGCCACGAAGCCGCCGCCCAAGACGCGGTCCACCGCCGCGACGCCGCTCGAAAGGTGGGCGTGCGCCACGGATTTCTTGAGGGACGAGAACGCGGCCGTCTTTCCGGCGGGCATCACGGGCCGCGCCTCGTTCTCGACGGTCGGGACCGCTTCCTTCAGCGTGCCCCAACTCCCGCAGCTCTCGCAGCGGCCCTGCCACTTGGGGAACTGGCCGTCGCAATGCGTACAGATGAAGCGGACGGCGGGCGGTTTCTTGCTCGACATACGCTCTACACCATTCGTCGCGGCGGAAGAAAAGTCAAATGCGTTTGGAATGTTCGTCGAATGAAAAAACACGGATCCGTACTCCGTGTTTTTTTCCTGACGTTAGCGATAGAAGGCGCAGAAGGCGATGTCCGTCATGATTTCCATGCTCTGCATGTGCCCAAGACTGGTTTCAATTGAAATTAAGGTGCTTCCATCGCGCGATCCGAAGTCGGGCGTCTGGCCAAAGCAACGCGCTTTCGCGTCAAGGGAGGACGCGCAAGGTGGGCAGGGTTTAGGAACGGACCCAAATTGCCAGAGGCGACGTATAAGCTCATGGCGACGTTCATTGCCTGCAACTGTTTTCGGGTCTTCCTTGCCCATCCCGACCAGATCGGGATTTAGATAGAGGGCTATGCCCTCCGGATTCAGAATTGTGTCAGGCGTGATGCTCTCGCCCATGCAACCGTCGTATAGGATGAGCCCAAGCGTATTCGTCGGTGGGAGCGCCGATATGCCACGCAAAAGGTCGTCAGGTTGACACGGCGCCCCACCCTTCCTTGCGATCACGGTGTCTGTTATTGCTGCAGTTGGTAGGAATGTGCGTAGTGCGCGGAGGCCATCATAATATGGGGAAGCGACGCTTCTTTCCGAAGGATCCATCGTGATCGTGATGATCGCGATGTTCTTTGAATCAGCCGTAGCTTCCAGGGCGTGACGCAGGTATGGAAGAGCGTCCGTCTCTTGCTGGAGCGTCTCGGCGATAAATAAATACACATGTATGAAAGGGCTAGTCAGTCGCTGGAGGCGCTCCGGAAAAATGAGCCTGCCTTCACGCTGTTCCGGGCCAGCATGGTCCGTCGTTGTTTTGGTGGGGGGAGCGTAGACGAACGGATAGGTTACCGTTTCGTTCCGTTCTTCCTGCCTGCGTTGAAAGGGGAGGTCAGGGGCGGGTGGATGGGGCGTGTTCGCCCGATCTGTCGATGGGCCAGCCGCAAGGCGAGGATCGGCGCTGTTTTCATGGGGTAGAATCAGAAACACGGCGGAGATGATTGCCGTCAGTGCGGTAATGCCATAAAGGAGGCGGAAGCGCTGCATACGATGTGTGCGGTATGATGATGGCGATGAGCCCATCACGGAACACAGGCTTCCAGCTGGGCGAGGGTCGGTAGCGGGGCGGCTTCAGAGCGTGAGACGCCTTGTAGCTGTCGGCGAATTGATTCGACGCGGCGTCGCGCTCCTGGCGCACCGTCGCGACAGCCGAATTCGACGTATTTCTCTAAGAAGCACTCGATCCTATCGTTTTCGCTTCCGCCGCGAAACGCCGGACAAGCCTCGATGACATTGTAGAAGAGGCCACGTTCGCGACTATTGCAGCGCCCGGGGTTATTGGCGACGGTCGCCCATAGCGCTTGTCCGTACGCCGAACGAAAACCATGCCGTTCGGCGCTGCGGCGTCGGGAAACGTAAGCGTTATACGAGTCTTCCAATTGGACCAGCGTGAATGACCTTTCGCGGAGGGCTGCTTCGATCATTGAGCGGTAGCCCGGGTTGCATACAAAACCTCGGTCGGTCCGGTTGGAGGCGCAAATCGCCGCGTTCGTTACCGGCAAGCCGCGAGCCGCCGCCATCACGCGTGCGTACGCCTCTGGATCCTTAGCTTGAAGACGGTTAACCAGTCCCGCCACTTCATTTTCCGTATAATGCAAGATCCCGAAAGTTCCGCCGTCCAAGCCCTCCAACCACCCAAAGGTTTTGCCGCTGCAATGGCCCGTGAGGGCGTCTAAGAATTGACCGTACCCTCCACCGCAGCTGCCTGTCAATGCTAAGCAGGCATTGTCTGGTCGGCCGCTTTTCATGACGCCGCATCCGCAGGCGGAACACCAGACATCCCGTTTCCCGGCGCCGCGAGGGGTCCGGACCAGATTTTCCCGACAAAAGGTGGTAGGGCCACCGCCACTTGCTCCTGTCGCAGGAGGATTTGTTTCCGTAGCCGGATCATCATCGCGCGAGGCGCTATCCGATGCCGCATCATCGCTCGTGATATTGATCGATTGGACCCGTGCCAATCGAAGTGGTTGCAGGTTCACGAGCTTAGGATTGACCGTCCAGAGGATCAGGTATGAGGAGTAAAGGACCACAAGTCCGCCAATCGCGTCCTTAATGAGCGTCAGGCCTTTTTGGGCGTCACCCTGCGTCTGTCCGAGTAGGTAGAGAAAACCGCCTGAGATAACAACGATAATCGCCACTAAGGTAGAGATGCCCAACAGATAGCGATAGATGCCACTGATATATTCGGCGAGAAAGGGGACGGTAAGCTCGTTTCCATCATCGACGGGAGGGCTGAATGTAATGCCTGGGATCGGCACCGAGAGCGCAGGGATGACGGGCGTAAAACGGGTCGAGGAGGCGGGGGCCGCCGGGACGGTCGTCGTCGGTCGGCTGACGATCTCCGTGCGCCGCTGTTCGGAAACGTCACGGAGGTCATCCCCGTCTCCAAGGGCGTGCGCCGAGAGCGGGACGAAAACGGCCTGCAGGACGACGGCTGCCAGCAGGGACTTGCGAAAAAAGGCGATCGGGCGGGGAGGCATAGGGGCGGCGGCTAGCGTAAAATCGCCTCGAGTTGGCTGCGTTCCAGCTGGCCGACGTATGGGAGCCCGCGCACGAACAGGGTCGGGGCGGCGGAGATGCGGTTCACGAGGGCGGTCGCCTGGTCCGCGCGGATGGCGTCGAGAACGCGCTTGTCGCTGAGGCAGCTGCGGAAGCGGTTCTGGTCGATGCGCAAGGCCTTCGCTTTCTCCAGGATCGCCGATTCGGTGAGGCTGGGGAGCTGGAAGAGGGCGGCGTGCATCTCGCCGAACTTCCCTTGGGCATAGGCGCAACGCGCGGCGGCGAAGGGGAGGAGGGCGGCGTCCGATTGGTCCTGGGTTGGGGCTTCGCGCCAGACCAGGCGGATGTTCCTTTGCGGATCGCCCGCAAGGGCGAGCAGGTCGGGAGCCATGGCCTGGCAATGGAGACAGCGGTAGTCGGCAAATTCGACGACCTCAAGGGCGTCCGGGCGCGTCGATCCCAGCCGGGGGTCGCTTATCCGGACCGGAGGCAACGTAGGCGGCTCCGCCTCGGTCTCAAGCGCCGGGGCGGATCCGACGGAAAAGGTGTTCACCGTGCGGTAGATGGTCGACCACGCGAAAAGGGCGCCCAGGAAGACCAGGGCGGCCACGGCCGCATACAGGAACCGGTTCTGCGTATCGATCATAGGTTAGGGCTGCAGGTTGAACGTGACGATCCGGCCGGTCGCTCGGTCGGTCAGGTAGGCCGAACGCCCGTCGGGGGCCGTCGTCACCCCCTGCACGTCGCTCACGCCGTCGACGGTTCCCAGGTTCGTCTTTTGTCCGGTCCGCAGGTCGATGCGGAAAATCTGGTCGGGCCCTTTGCGGGCGGCATCGCGTTGCAGGCCCGCCCCTGCCTCGAGGGTCGTCGGCACGGCACACACGAGGACCTGATCGGATCCCCAGCCGCACTTGTCGGCCCAGGTGTTGAGCTCGAGGCGTCGACGGCGGCTGTTGATCCCCTCGGCCGTCCCTTCGCTCACCCAAAGCTCAGGCAGGTATCCGTTGCCGGAGGTATATACGCTATATGCGAGCGATGCGCCCGTCGGCGACCAGCTGGGAATGAAGCCGCGCCCCTCGGTGATGAGGCCCGGCAGGTTTTCCTGGTTGCGGCCCACGAGGACGACCTGTTCCCGGTCGAACCCCATGGCGTCACCCGTGAAGGCATACGCGACGATGTCGCTCTTCGGCGTCCAGGCGGTGCGCACCTTGTCGGCGTTATTCCCGAGCTCCTGGATCGCTTGCGCGTTGCTGCCGTCGGGGTTCGAGATCACGAGGAACCGGTTGGTCTCGTTGTTGCCCACGCTCTTCGCGACGATCTGCCGGTCGTCTGGCGCGAACTGAAAATCCTCCCAATGCTTCGGCAGGGTGATCTGGCGGTTTTCGGTGAAGGAGAAGTACACGTTCGAGCCGTCCGGGAACTCCAGGATGGCCTTGTCGCTCCCATGTCCCCAGCTCACGTCCTGGACGTTGTAGAACGCCTTGTCCGAAAGGGGCGTGGTGTTGCCGAGCGCATCGACGCGGTAGAACTTGCCGTCGGCGGGGTTGTAGAACCGCAAATCGCCGCCCGTGCCCGCGTTCGCCGTCACGAAGGCCGTCTGCTGGTCGACGAGGGGTTGCGTCCGGCTTTCGGGGACCGGTTCCTGGGTTCCGGGCGTGTCCGTCCGCGTGCCCGGACGGGTCGTGCCGCCCGGCAGGATGCCTGGGGTCGCGACCGTCGAGGTCGTCGAACGTGCCGTGCCGGAGCCGGGCAGGGTCCCGCCGATCGGGGCCGGTGACGCCGGTTCGGGAAGCGGTTCGGGCCCCTGGCGGAAGAACACGAAATAGAGGGCGACGGCGATCCCGCCCGCGACCGCGAGGAAGGCGACCGTCATGACCACGTTCTTGGCACGTTCGGAAAGGAGCAACATAGCGAAAAAACGACGTAAAGGTTAGTTGCCGAAAAGGCGCAGGCTCCCCTGCAGTGTAGCGAAGATGCCGCCGAGCGCCAACAGCACGGGCAGGAACGGGAGGATGCAGATGATGACGAGCAGCGCGAACGAGACCGCCGTATTGATGACGGCGAAGAGGTCGAGGGCGATCGTCCCGACCTTGCCCCACGTCCCCAGCGGCTTACGCAGCATCGACGACTCATCGGGGAAGAAGAGCCGCGCGTTGAGCCAGACGATGAGGAGCAGCGCCGCGATGACCAGGGCCACCGGGTTGCTGAGGAGCGGTGCCGCCTTCGTGAGCGCCTGCTTGCCGGCGGGGCTGCTCAGGAGGTCCTTCGCCTTGCGCAGCTCGTCCAGGCGCGCCGCCTGGTTGCCTTGGAGGCGGTCCGCCTGCTGGCGCTGGAGCAACTCTTGGAGGCGGGTCTCCTCCTCTTCCGTTTCGTCGGTGGCCGTCTCTTCGCTGCCGTCCCCGATGGGGAGCAGGTCGCCGTCCTGGAGTTCGATCACGCCCGCCTCCGCGTTCGGCAAGGCCTCACCCGTACCGAAGGTCGCCTCGAAGCCGCCCGCCGCGGCGCCCACCCCCGTAAATTCTTCCGCCCGCCGGCGCATGGCCGCCTGCTTTTCGGCGAAGATCTCCTGTGGCGAGCGCGGCCGGAGCCGCTTGCCTTCCAAGAGCGGGTTCCCGTCATTGCCGATGAGCGAAGCGGATGCGGATCCGCCTGCCCCGCCGCCTGCCCCCACGCTCGCCCGGCTGATGTCCTGGAAGCGACGGTCCTGGATCTGCCGGGCCGCAAGCTTGGCGGCGAGGTCGTTCTCGTAGGCGGCGCGGTCTGCCGGGTCGACCGTTTCTTCTTTTTGCTGGGCTTCATTTTGGCGGCTGCCGGTCAGCAGGCTGCGCCCGTCCGCGGTACCCACCCGTTCCCCCTGGGCCGCCGGACGGAGGTTTGCCGGCACGATGAACGCGAGCAGGCCGTTGGCTGCCTGCGCCTGTGCGCCCGTCAGGGCTTCCTGCCCGGCGAGCGCGTTCCCTAGCGCGTTCCCGGCCGCGAGCTGCTGGACCTGCGCGTGGAGGGTCGCCTGGAGGGCCCGGCGCGTGTCGAGGCCTTGCCGTTGCTGCGCCTGCAAGTCCGCCACGCTTCCGGAAGCGGCAGGAACGGCCTGTGCCACCGTTCCGCCTCCCGCGGGACGGGGCGTCTGGGTCTGCACCCGAATCGCGTCGGCCCGCTCCTCGGCCCGCTTCTCCTCCTGCGCGAGGGCCTCGCGGGTCGCGCTGATCTGCTTCGTGAGGGCCGCGAACACCGCCGGCGTCGCCAGCGTGCCCGACGCCTGCGCGGCGCCGCCTGCCATGACGGCCGCGACCGCCGCCAGCGCCGCCTGCCGATCCGCCTTCTCCTGTTGGTCAAGCATCGCCAAGGACTGCTGCAGGAGCACGGCGCTCAAGAGCGCATCCGTGAGGTCCGGGAAGGCCGCCCGCACATCGACGGTCGCCGCCAGGTGGACCGCCTGGCGCTCTTCCGGTTGCAAAAAGATGGTCGCATCGATGCGCAGGTTCTGGACCGTCGCTTGGGCGGCCTGGAGCTGGCCATACCGCGCCGGATCATGCGATTGGAGGTATTCCCAGCCGCGCGCGCTCATCCGCTCGCCGTACAGGGCGACGATCTCCGCGTTCCGCGCCCGTTCCGCGTACTTGCCCTTGAGTTCGGCGCGGGCGTCGCGGATGGCCTCCGCTTCGCTGCGGCGGATGGCGCGTGGGGCGCGGGCGTCGGTCGGGGCCGTCGCGGGCCCTACCTGGGCGCTAGCTGGCGCTTCGTTCGCCGCCTTTCGGGTCGCGTTCTTCCCCCTGAGTTCCGCAAGCGCTTCCTCGATGGCCCGCTCCTCGGCGGGCGTGACTTGGCCCGCTCCCTCGGCCTGGGCGTTCGCGGGCGGCTCCTCTTCGGGTTGGGCGGGTTCCTGCACGTCCTGTTGTGGCGCGAGGGTATTCTGAATCGCGGAGGCGATCGCGGCGCTGTTCAGCCCGCTGGCCGTCGGGGCGGGGGAGGGTCGTTCGGGTTCGGCAGGCGCTCCCTCCGCCGGCGCTCCAGGCCGGTCCGGCGGTTCCGTTGCCGGTGGCTTGGTGATTCGCTCCGTCGCCGTCGGTTCGCTAACCGCCCGCTCCGGTTCGGGGGCGGTCGTATTTTCTTTTTCTTGCGTCTTTTCTGAGGCTTCCTGTAGGGCATCGCTCAAGCCCGCATGAGCGACTGTCGACGTTTCCGGCGGATTGCCTAGTGACGTGGCCTGCACGGGGCCCGTTTCCGTCGCGGCGGATTTGGCGCGCCTCCGTTCAGCGAGCGAATCGGGAAGGCGTGTCCGTTCCGCCTCGACGGGCCCCGTCTCAACAGCTGGCGCGCTGGACGTCGCAGGCTCCGCCATTTCTGTCGCCCGTTCCGGTTCCGTCAAGGCCTCATCAGTGTGCGCCAAGAGACCTTCCGCCGCCTCCAGGTCCGGCGCCACCTCGGCCACGCGGGCCGCTTGCGTGGACCCGTCCAGGCTCTCGAACGAGGCCTGGCTCGCGATCCGCGAGAGCGCATGAAACCGCTCGCCTGCCATCGGGTTCATTTCCCCCAACGTGTCGCCCCGCCGGCTGAGGTCCGCCGCGACCAACTCGAAGTGTTCGCTTGCGGACCGTAGCGCCTCCGTTTCCGTCCCGATGGCGGCCAGTTCCCCCCGGACAGCCGCGAGGGCCTCGCGCTGCTCCGTCGGCGAGCGCCCTTCCATTTCCTGTGCCTCCGCCCGCAGACGCCGTAAGCCTGCCTCCGCACGTTCCATGATCTCGCGCCCTTTCTGCGCAAAGGGACGGGCCGCTTCCTGCGCGTTCAGCATGTCCGCCTGGAACTTCGGTCCGATGCGCACCATCTCGTTCGCCTCGTCAAACCCGTTCACGACCGCCTCGGCCGCGAGGGTGAACGTTTCCGCATGGCCTTGGAGCCGCTGCAGCGCCCGCTCCGCGTCCGCAAACAGCCCCGACAGGTCGGGCTGGGGGAGTGGGGAAGGGGCGTTTCCGTCAGGCATGTCCCGATTCTAGCAAACGCGCCGCGGGGCGGATAGCGGGCCGATCCCCAAAAAACCAAACAGCGCCCGGAGGCGCTATTTGACTAACGGCCCCGTCTTCCCGAGCTGGAGCAGGACGTGGCGTTTCTTCGGTTGCTTGAGGATCGCCTGCACGAGCAGGGCCTCGATCTCCTGTTCGATGGCGCGTCGGGCGGCGCGCGCGCCTTCCTCGGGTTTCCAGGCCTTCCCGAGCAGCCAGTCGATGACCGGTTCGCTGACCTTGTAGGTCATGTCGCGCTGCTCCTTCAGCCGGTCCAGGACGTGCCGCAGTTCGCGGTCGACGATCTTGCGCAGGGTCTCGCGTTGGAGCGGCTGGAAGACCACGAGACGGTCGAGGCGGTTGAGGAGCTCGGGCCGGAACCGCTCCTGCAGGTGCTCGCGCACGAGCCCTTCCGGCAACGCCTCCCCCGATGCCGCCGAGCCAAACCCCAGGGCCTTCCGCTTGAGCATCTCCGAGCCCGCGTTCGAGGTCAGGACGATATACGCCTGCCGGAAGGACACGTTCTTGCCGGAGCTGTCTTGCAGGACCCCGTCTTCCAGCACCTGGAGAAGCAGGTGCTGGACGTCCGCATGGGCCTTCTCGAACTCGTCGAGGAGCAGGACCGCGTGCGGGCGCTTGCGGATGGTGTCGGTAAGCCGGTTCTGCTCGCGGAACCCCACATACCCGGCGGGGGAGCCGAGGAGCTTCGAGACCGAATGCCCTTCCGAGAATTCCGACATGTCGAAGCGGATGAGCGCGTCTTCCTTGCCGAAGAGCTCGATGGCGAGCTGGCGCGCCAGTTCCGTCTTGCCGGTCCCCGATGGCCCCACGAAAAGCCATGAGCCCTTGGGGCGGCGCGGGTTGCCGAGCCCAAGCCGGGCGCGACGGACGATCTCGGCGACCGCCTTCACGGCCGGGCGCTGCCCGAGCACCGCTTCCGCCAGCCGTTCCTCGATCTGCGCCAGCCGTTCCTCCTCGACCGCCGTGAGCGCCTCTTTCGGGATGCGTGAGAGCCGCGAGACGACCGTCAGGATGTCGCTTTCCTGCACCGTGAGCTTTGCCTTGGCGCGCAGGGCCTGCAGCTCTTCCGTGACGCCGGCTTTCGCGCGCAGGGCCTGCTCCTCCCCCTTTGCCGCGGCCGCCGCCTCCTTGAGGAGGTTCTTCTCGAGGGCCGCCTCCTTTTGCCTCTTCGCCTCTTCAAGCTCGGCCTCGATCGCCTGCAGCCGCTTCACGACGGCGTCCGATCGCAATCGCGTCGCCACGTGCGCGCCGGCCTCGTCCAGGATGTCGATCGCCTTGTCCGGGAAGAAGCGGTCGGTGAGATACCGCTCGGCGAGGCGCACGGCGAGCGGGAGCGCCTTGGCGTCGTAGCGGACGCCGTGGTGGCGCTCGTAGCGTGGCTTGAGGCCTTGCAGCATCGCAAGCGTCGCCTCGGCGCTGGGCTCCGGCACGTCCACGGGCTGGAACCGCCGTTCGAGGGCCGCGTCCGGCTCGAGATGCTTCTTGTATTCCGCCCAGGTCGTCGCGCCGATGCAGCGGATCTCGCCGCGCGACAGGGCGGGCTTCAGGATGTTGGCCGCGTCGAGCGACCCCGACGTCGAGCCGGCGCCCACGATGGTGTGGATCTCGTCGATGAACAGGATGACCTGCGGGTCGCCCTTCACCTCTTCCACGAGCTGCTTCAGCCGCGCCTCGAATTCGCCCCGATACATGGTGCCGGCCACCATCAGCGCCAGGTCGATGGCGTAGAGCCGTTTCCCCTGGAGGACGTCGGGGACGTCCCCGTGCGTCAGGCGTGCGGCCAACCCTTCCACGAGCGCCGTCTTGCCTACGCCCGGTTCGCCGAGGAGGACCGGGTTGTTCTTGGTGCGTCGGCACAGGATCTCGATGACCCGCCCGATCTCCGCGTCGCGCCCGATCACCGGGTCGTGCGCCTCCGCCGCCGCCTTTTCGGTGAGGTGCCGCGCGAACTGGTCGAGCGCCTTGCGGGCCGCCTTCGGCGCGCGTTTTGCCTCGCCGCCGGGGGCGGGCGCGTCACCCTCCTCCGCTTCCTCTTCCCCTTCGGGCTTCGCGCTGACCTCAGGGAATTTCGCCGTCGACTTCAGCAGCCCGAGCAGCTGCTCGCGGACGCTGTCGCGCTCCAGGCGGTTCTGCTCATAGAAATGGCCGAGGGCGGTGTCGGGATGGCCGATGAGGGCGTACAGAAGGTGTTCCGTGCCGATGTAGCGGTGTTCGAAGGTGCGGGCCGCGAGCACGGCCTGCTCGAGGATCTTGCGGCTGTCCTTGGTGAGGTCGGGCGCGACGGCGGTGCCGGGCGCATGGCCATCCGGCGTCCCCGCGAAGAAGGGGGCGGCCGCTTCCGCACGGATGCCGGCACGTCCCAGGAACTCCGCCGCGATACAGCCGGTCTCCTGCGTGAGGCCGACGAGCAGGTCACCCGGCTCGATGAGGCTGCGTCCCTGCGCCAACGCGAACGCGAGCGCCTTCTGGAGCGCTTCTTTCAGGTGGGTGGTGAATCGGGAGAGGAGGTCGTGGTCAAGCATAGGGATAGGGAGGGGGCATGAAACGCGACAGCGGGCCGCTTCGAGGGCCCGCCGTAGCCTTACCTGCCCATGGTGCGTAATTGCCGGATGCGCTCTTCCACCGGCGGATGCGTCGAGAAGAGCCTTTCAAGGAAGTTCACCGTGCCCTCCTTGTGGAGCGGGGAGGAGATCCAGAGGTGGGCCGTGGCGCTCGGGGCCTTCGTGACCGGGATGGTGGCTTGGCTGATCTTCTCGAGGGCGGAGGCCAGCCCTTCGGGATACCGGGTGAGCAGCGCACCCGAGGCGTCCGCGAGGAATTCGCGCTTGCGGCTGATGGCGAGCTTGATGAGCTGCCCCACGATGGGGGCGAGGATCAGGAGGACGAGGCCGACGACCATGAGCCAACCGCCCGCACCCCCCTTCTCATCGCGCTTGCGGCCGAAGAGCCCGCCGCCGCGGAAGAACAGGTCGCTGAGGAGGGCGAGGGAACCGACCAGGATCGCGACCACCATCATCCAGCGGATATCATAGTTTCGCACGTGCGAAAGCTCGTGGGCCAGGACCCCTTCGAGTTCCGTGCGGGTTAGGCGTTCCAGCAAGCCCGTCGTCACCGCCACCGAGGCATGTTGCGGATCGCGGCCCGTCGCGAAGGCATTGGGGGAGGGGTCGTCGATGACATAGAGCGCCGGCATGGGGAGCCCGGCGGTGATGCTGAGGTTCTCGACCAGGTTCCAGAGCTCCGTCGCCTGCTCGCGCGTCTCGACGCGTTGGGCGCCGCTCGTCGAGAGGACGATCTTGTCGCCCGCGAACCAGGTGACGAGCGTGCTGACGAGCGAGACGGCAAGCGCGATCCCAAGGCCGAACCAGCCGGTTTCGGTCACATAGCCGTACAGGTAGCCTGCGGCCAGCAGCAACCCGACGAAAAACGCCATGAGGAAGGCGCTTTTTCGCTTGTTCGCGTCGACGGCTTGGTACATGGCGTGGGCGGGTGCTTAAAACTTGACCTCGACGTTCTTGCGTTCCTCCGGGTTCTCGATCTCGAAGAAGGCGCGCTTCACGAAGCCCAGCATCTTGCCGATCAGGTTCGTCGGGAAGACCTCAAGCTTGGTGTTGAAGTCGCGGACGTTGCCGTTGTAGAAGCGGCGGGAGGCCTGGATCTTGTTTTCGGTGTCGCTCAGCTCGTCCTGCAGCTTGAGGAAGTTCTGGTTCGCCTTGAGGTCCGGGTAGCTCTCGGAGAGGGCGAAGATGCTGCGCAAGGTCGAAGAGAGCGCGTTCTCGGCTTGGGCCTTGGCTTCTGGGGTCGAGGCGCCCATGGCGCTGTTGCGTGCGGCGATCACCTTCTCGAGGGTTGCCTGCTCGTGGGTCGCGTAGCCCTTCACCGTGTTCACGAGGTTGGGGATCAGGTCGTAGCGGCGCTTCAGCTGCACGTCGATGTCGGACCAGGCCTCGTCGGTGCGATTGCGGAGGGTGATGAGCCCGTTGTAGGTGAAGACCAGCCAGAGGGCGACCGCCGCCACGACCAGGATGACGATGAGGAGGGGGGACATAGGGGAGAGGTGAATGATTGCTTGAATGATAGGAAAGGCGGGGAGAAGCGTCAATG
>CAZIMD010000002.1:0-12094 GCA_964540365.1 uncultured Gammaproteobacteria bacterium | reverse complement strand
GATTCAAAAAAGGACGACGAGCTGATACCCTCGGCCTATCACGCCGTCCTAGCTTCTTTTTCCCATGTCCATTTTGATCTTCCTGCTGGTCCTCTCGGGGCTCGTGCTTATTCACGAAGCCGGGCATTATCTTGCCGCACGGTGGGCGGGCGTAAAGCCGGAGGAGTTTGGTGTCGGCTTTCCGCCGCGGGCGTTGGGCTGGACGAAAGAGAACGGGAACTGGCGCCGCGCGAAAAAAGGGGAGCAGACCGCGACAAAGACCATCTGGTCGATCAACTGGTTGCCGTTGGGCGGATTCGTGCGCTTGAAAGGGGAGCAGGGGGATGCGGCGAACGATCGTGACAGCTTCGCGCAGGCTTCCGTCGGAAAGAAATTCGTCATCATTGCGGCCGGCGTCGTCATGAACTGGCTGCTGGCGACCCTTATATTTACCGGCGGTTACCTCATCGGCGTCCCCATGGACGGGACGGGCCTTCCGACTGAAGCCGTCGTGAAGGAACGCTATGTCGAGATCACGCAGCTCGTGCCCACGGGTCCCGCCGAGCGGGCCGGATTGCAGATCGGGGACCGGATCCGCGCCCTTGATGGCCTGGCTGCCGGCCGGGCTGAGGAGATTCGGGGGCAGATCCGCACGATCGCGGAGACCCGCCCTCAGATCGCCATTGAAATCGAGCGGGAGGGAAGCGTCCAAACGGTTCGCGTTACGCCCGACCTCTTCCCGGGCGCGCAGGCGAAGGGGATCGGGGTCGGTCTCGCGGATACCGCCGTCGTCCGCTGGCCATGGTGGCGCGCGCCGCTCGAAGGAGTGAAAACGACCGCCTTCTACACTGTTCGGATCGTCCAGGGATTGGGCGGCCTCGTCCGCGACCTGGTCGTGAAGCGGCAGGTGGACCAAGGCGTCTCCGGACCCGTCGGCATCGCCGTGATGACGGGCCGCATCGCAGACCAGGGGCTCTGGCCGCTCCTGCAGTTCGCCGCGATCCTATCGGTGAACCTGGCCGTGGTGAATTTCCTGCCGATTCCTGGGCTGGACGGGGGACGCGCCCTCTTCCTCCTCGCCGAATTCGCACGGCGGAAACGGCTCAACGCGAATCTTGAGGCGGCCATCCACGGGTTTGGCTTCATCTTCCTGCTGGTTTTGATCCTTCTGGTGACGGTACAGGACCTGTTCCGTTTCGGGCCAGGGATCTGGCAGGGGATTCGGGGGATTTTCTAGGCGGGTACATGCAAAAACGGCCTCCTGCGGCGGGGTCGTTTTTCGGTAGATTCAGGCTTTTTTTGCACGCGGGCCGCTTTTGCGGTACAACGCTCCCCGTATGATCGATGCCCTCCACGCGTGCGAGGCGCAGGCGCTTGAACGCCTGCGCGCGGTCCAGGCGATGCCCGAGCTTGAGGCTTGGGAGATCGCCGTTTTGGGTCGGAAAGGCGAACTGGCGAACCTCCTAAAAGGGATGGGGGCCGTCTCGGCGGAAGACCGTCCGAAGGTCGGGGTCGTGGCCAACGAGGTGAAGGCGCGCCTGGAAGCGGCATTTGCCGCGAAGAAGCAAGAGATGCAGGCCACGTTTTGGCGCGAGCGGCTGGCTTCGGAACGCGTAGACGTGACCCAGCCCGGGCGCAAGCCCGCCATCGGGCACCTGCACCTCATCCAGCAGGCGATTCGTGAGATCACGGCCATTTTCGAGCGCGCCGGGTTCGCCCGGGCCCGCCATCCCGAAATCGACGGCGATTTTTATGCCTTCGAAGGGCTGAACATGCCCAAGGACCATCCCGCCCGTGACGAATGGGAAACCTTCTTCTGCGACCTGCCGGGCAACGAGGAGCTCGGCAAGATCGTGCTGACGCCGCACACCTCGAACGCCCAGGTGCGGGAGATGCGTAAGGGCGTCCTCCCGATCCGCATGATCAACATCGGCAAGACCTACCGACGCCAAAGCGACGCGACGCACGTCCCCATGTTCCACCAGTTCGAGGGGCTGGTCATCGACCAGGGCTCGTCGATCACGCACCTCTTGGGAGTCCTCGACCATTTCGTCCGAGCCTTTTTCGGGCCGAACCGCAAGACGCGCCTGCGGCCGTTCCATTTCCGCTTCACCGAACCCTCGTTCGAAATCGACATCTCTTGCGCGGTCTGCGACGGGGCGGGGAAGGTACAGGGCGAAAAGTGCAAGATGTGCAAGCGCGGGTGGCTCGAGCTGGGCGGCGCAGGCATGGTGCATCCGAATGTCCTGAAGGCGGGCGGCGTCGATCCGCACGAATACCAAGGCTTCGCCTTCGGGTGGGGCGTCGAGCGGACCTACCTCATGAAGCAGGGCATGAACATCGATGACCTGCGGATCGTCTATAAGAATGACGTGCGTTTTTTGCAGCAGTTCTAGCCCATATGAATATCCTTGCGTCTTGGAAGTGGTTGGGGGAATGGGTCGACCTTGAGGGGCTCACGCCCGAGGCGGTCGCGGCTCGCGTTTCGCTTTCCGGCCCGGGCATCGAAAAGCTGATCGCGCAAGACGAACCCTTGGAGGGGATCATCTTAGGGCATATCGAGGCCGTCGAGCCGCATCCGCAGGCGGACCGTCTGCGCGTGACGAAGGTGCGTGTCGGCGAGGGGACGCTGAGCATCGTCTGCGGCGGTTCCAACGTCGAGGTGGGCCAGTGGGTGCCGGTCGCGAAGATCGGCTCGTGGGTGCGCTGGCACGGTGAGGGGGATCCGGTCGAGCTGAAGCCGACCGAAATCCGTGGCGTCCCGAGCGAAGGGATGATCTGCGCCGCCAATGAGGTCGGGCTCTTCGAGGCGTTCCCGCATGGCGAAAAGGAGATCCTGGACCTGGGGAAGGCGTTGCCGGAGGCCGTCGCGTCGTTCCGGGCCGGGCAGCCGCTTGCCGAGGCCTTAGGGATGGCGGGCGACATCCTGATGGATACGGAAATCACGACGAACCGCCCGGACGCGATGGGGATGGAAGGGTTCTCGCGCGAAGTGGCGGCGATCCTTGAGCGTCCGTGGAAGCCCGCCGCCACGCCTGAGATCAAGCCGGGAACGGAAGCGCTTCCGGTGGCCGTGGCCGCCTCCACCTCCGAGCGCCCGCTTTGCGGACGGTTTTGCGCCGTGAAGATCGACGGGATCAAGATGGGGCCCTCGCCCTGGTGGATGCGCCGCCGGCTGCTTGCGGCTGGCATGCGTCCCATCAACGCGATCGTCGACATCACGAATTACGTCCTGTTGGAAATGGCCCAGCCGATGCATGCCTACGATGCGGCCAAGCTTGAGGGCGGCCTGACGGTGGCGGCCGCGACGGCCGATGAGCCGCTTGAGGCGCTGAACGCGCAGACCTACGCCCTCCAGCCTTCCATGCTGACGATCCGCGATGCGGCCGGTCCGGTCGCCGTTGCGGGCGTCATCGGCGGGCAGCGGACGGCGGTGGGTGATGCGACGACCTCCGTCATCTTTGAGGCCGCGACCTTCGATGCCGTCTCGATCCGCCGCACGGCGCGCGCGTTGGAACTGTCGACGGACGCGTCGAAGCTCTTCGAGAAGGGGCTTTCCGTTGAGGCGCCCCTCCGGGCCCTGGCGCGCGCGGTCGAGCTCTGCCTCCGGATCGCGGGCGGGACCGTCGTCTCGCAGGTCGCCGATGTTCGTTCCAACCCGTACGCGCCGGAGACCTTCGTATTGCGCGCGGAAGAGGCCGCTCGCCTGATCGGCGTCGAGATCCCTGTCGGACAGATGCGCTCCACCCTTGAACGGCTCGGGTTTTCCGTCGTCCCGGAAGGGGATGCGTTGCGGGTCACCGTCCCGTGGTGGCGCGACCACGATATCGAGGACGCCCGTGACCTGGTCGAAGAGATCGCCCGCGTCTACGGATATGCGAACCTGCCGACCGTTTTCCCGGCGACGGTGAGCGCCGCGCCTTCCGATCCCATCTTTCGCCTGGAAGACACGCTGCGCGACCTGTGCAAGGGCTTCGGGTTCACGGAGCTGATGGGATATTCGTTCGTGTCGCGGGACCAGCTCGAACGCGCCGGGATCCCCCCGGAAACGTGCGTGCGCCTCCTGAACCCATTGTCCCAGGATGCGGAGTTCATGCGCCCCTCATTGGCGCCGTCGGTCCTGCAGGCGCTCGTCGACAACCAGGAGCGTGCGTCCGCCTTGCGCGTGTTCGAGCTGTCGCATGTCTATTGGCCATTTGACGGGCGTGCCGCCTTGCCGGAAGAGGCGACCGAGTTCTTGCTCGCGATCCGCGATAAGGCGCCGGAGCCCTGGAACGAGGCGAAAGGCGTTGCCGAGGCCGTGCTGTCGGAGCTGGGAATCAAAGACGGGACCTGGAAGCGTTGGCAGGGTGACCATTTCTGGCATCCGGGGCGAAGCTTGCAGTACTGGGTCGGCGACCGCGTCCTCCTGACGGTCGGCGAGCTCCATCCGCAGCAGGCAGAGGCCTGGAAGATCGAGGGGCGCGTCGGCCTGGTCCAAGGCTTCGCCGAGATCCTCCTCTCGCACGTCACGTCGTCAAAGGCCTACCACCCGTTGCCGGCGTTCCCGGAGGCAGTACGCGACCTGGCCGTCGTCGTCTCCGAGGCGGTGGAGATCGCGACCGTCGAGATGGCCATGCGCGCAGCCGCGACGGGCGGCCTTCTGGCCGAGGCGGCATGGTTCGATACCTATCGCGGGCAAGGGCTTGAAGAGGGCAAGAAATCCCTCGCCTTCCGCCTGGTGTTCCGTTCCGAGGAGCGGACGCTCGCCTCGGAAGAGGTGGATCGGGCACTTGAGGCTGTCCGCCAAGCCCTGGTGACGACCGTCGGGGCCGGGTTCCGTTCGTAGGAAACAGGAAAGCCGCCAAAATAAGGCGGCTTTTCGGTGGGGAAGGGGCCGTGCTATACTCCCCGCATATGTCCCTCTCCACTACCCGTGACATCTGGTTCCTGGTCGCGTCCATCTGTCTCGTGGGCGTCTCTGGCTTTGTCATGTGGGCGTTGTACGAGCTCGCGCACCTCGGTCGCCAAACGAACGAACTGGTCCAGGAGACGCGCAAGAAGCTGTCGCTGCTCGAAGGGGCGGTCGACGGGCTCACGTCCCAAATCTCGTCCGTATCCGCGATGGTCGGCTCCGTGTCTTCCCTCGTGACGGGGCTCTTCGGCCTCTTCCAGCGTCCGAACCGGCGACGGAGCCTGCAAGACGAGGTCCGCCGTCTGCGCGACGAGTTGGATGAGCTTGAGGATGGCGTCTAGGGCGAGCTGGCGATGAAAGATACCCACCTCGGATCGGGGTGGGTATTTTCGTATGAAAAAACCGAGCTTGGCTCGGCGAGATCAGGCGGTCTTCTTGCGTTGCATGTCCTCCCAGCCCTCATGCCAGAGCCGTTCGACGGTCCTGAGCAGGCGGACGCGGAGACGCCAGTCCTGCACCTCCTCGTTGACGATGACTACCCGGATCCGGTCCGGGTAGCCCATTTCGAAGAACTTATCCCGACCTCGGACCGAGCTCTTGATCTGCAGGTAGAGCGGGCCGACGGTGCTGTCGACGACGAGGTCGATGCCGCGGGCGTCCTCTTCGGGCGTCCCGGCGCGCGCCCCCTTCATCCAGGCGGGGAAGGCGGTCCTCTGAAGGATGGCGAGGGCCCGCTGCTCGTTTGCGCGCCCACGCGCGAGCTGTTCGTCTTCCGTCCCGACCCAGGGGGGCAGGGCGTCGAGGCGTTGCACCGACGGAAGCCGCTTCCGGTTGAGCCGCCACCAGGACAGGGCCCGCCGCACGGCGAAGCGGACGGCACGCTGGTAGTCCTTGTTGAAGCCATGCCCGATCGGGCCTCGTACCTCGGGAATTCCTTTGGCCTTGCGCCAGTTGTGGACGTTCTTGGTGGGCCGGATGTAGACGCGCCACCAGCGGCGCCCCGGCGGTCCCAGCAGATTTGCCTCGAGGCGCCAGTAGCGCAGGTACGTCTTGATGATCTCCCGGTCTTCAGGGGTTGGTGACAACAGGTCGGTCATGCCCACCTCCGTGCCGCATTGTTAGACGATCCCTCGAAACCTGTCAATTTGGCCAAGATTCCCGGCCCTTGCTGGGGTGGGGAAGAGGAGGCATGCTAGGGGCATAACTTCTTGTCCGTCCCCGCAGGGCTTGTCCCGTCAGCGGGGTCCCCCATATGCCAGACGCAGCCCCCCAAGCCGAAGCCGTCGTTCCCCGGTCCCCGTTCGTCCATCTCCACGCGCATTCGATGTACTCGCTGTATGACGCGATCGGCGACGTTTCAGACCTGGTCGCGCGCGCGAAGGAGCTTGGGTACGACGCCGTCGCCCTCACCGACCACGCCGGCCTCTACGGCGCCATCGAATTTTATGAGGCCGCCAAGAAGGCCGGCATCAAGCCGATCATCGGCGTCGAGGCGCACATCGCGCCGAACAGGCTCACCGACAAGCGTTCCGGCATCGATAACCACATCTCGCACCTGACCTTGCTCGCCGAGACCAACGAGGGATACCACAACCTCCTCAAGCTCGTATCCATCTCGTTCCTCGAGGGGTTCTATTACAAGCCGCGCATGGACAAGGACATCCTGCGTACCCACCATCAGGGGCTCATCGCGCTGTCCGGCTGCGCGAAGGGCGAGATCCCCAAGGCCTGCCAGGCGCACGACATGGAGAAGGCGCAGGCCCTGGTGCAGGCGTACCAGGACATCTTCGGCAAGGCGAACTTCTTCCTGGAGCTTGTCCACCGACCCGAATCGCCGACACAGATCGAGATCAATGAGCGGCTCGTCGAGCTGTCCAAGCTGACGGGCGCGCCCGTCGTCGCCACCAAGAACACCCACTACCTCCACGAGGACGACCGCGAGGCGCAGGACGCCCTCGTCTGCATCCATGACGGCAAGCTGTTGGCGGACACGAACCGGCTGTCGACGGCCTTCGCGGATGCCTCGCTGTGCGGCCCCGAAGTGATGCTCGAGGGGTTCCGCGACCTCCCCGAGGCCATCGAGAACACGCGCAAGATCGCCGACCGCTGTACGGTCGAGTTGGAATTAGGCAAGAACCTCCTCCCGCAGTTCGTGGTTCCGGAAGGCGAGACCGAGTTTTCCTACCTCAAGAGACTCTGCGAGCAGGGCCTCGTCGAGCGGTATCCCGATGCGGCCGTCCAGCCCGCCGCCCGCGAGCGCATGGAGTTCGAGCTCGCGACCATCGAGCGCATGGGTTTCGCGGCGTACTTCCTGATCGTGCAGGACTATATCGTGTGGGCCAAGGACCACGGCGTGATCGTAGGACCGGGGCGCGGGTCCGCCGCCGGGTCGGTCGTCGCCTACGTCCTCCGCATCACGAACCTTGATCCGCTCCGGTACGGCCTCCTCTTCGAGCGCTTCCTGAACCCAGACCGCATCTCGATGCCGGATATCGACACCGACTTCGACGACGTGAAGCGCGCCGACGTCATCCGCTACGTCAGCGAGAAGTACGGGGCGCCGCGCGTGGCCGGCATCATCACCTTCGGGACCATGGCCGCCCGCGCCGCCGTGCGCGACGTCGGCCGCGTGTTGGGGTTGCCGTACGCCGATGTCGACCGGGTCGCGAAGACCGTCCCGCCGCCGGTCCAGGGCCGGCACATCCCGCTCGAGGAATCCATCAAGGAGGCCCCCGAACTCAAGCAGCTCTACGAGACCGACCCGCGCGTGAAGCGCCTCATCGACCTCGCCATCAAGCTCGAGGGCACCACCCGCCATGCCTCGCAGCACGCCTGCGGCATCGTGATCGCGCCCCAGGACCTCGAGAAGTTCGCCCCCCTCCAGAAGGCGCAGGGAGGGGACTGCGAACAGGTGATCCAATATTCGCTCCATTCGACCGAGGTCTCCGGCCTCCTCAAGATGGACTTCCTGGGGCTGTCCAACCTGTCGATCATCCGCGACTGCCTTGAGATCATGCGGGCCGTGTATGGCGCGACCGTCGACATCGACCAGATTCCCTTGGACGACCCGAAAACCTTCGACCTCCTCGGACGCGGCGACACGACCGGCGTATTCCAGCTGGAAAGCGACGGCATGAAGAAGTACATCCGCGAGCTGAAGCCGACGGTCATCGAAGACATCATCGCCATGGTGGCCCTCTACCGCCCGGGGCCGATGCAGTTCATCGACTCGTTCATCGCCCGCAAGCACGGGCGCGAGAAGATCGTCTACAAGCACGCGCTCACCGAGAACGCCCTCCGCAACACCTACGGCCTCCCCATCTACCAGGAACAGGTCATGCAAGTGGCCAAGGACATGGCCGGGTTCACGGGCGGGCAGGCCGATACGCTCCGCAAGGCGATGGGGAAGAAGATCGCGAAGCTCATGGCCGAGATGAAGGTGAAGTTCGTGGAAGGGTCGATGAAGAACGGGGTCAGCCAGGCCATCGCCGAGGAGATCTTCACGCAGTTCGAGGAATTCGCGGCCTACGGCTTCAACAAGTCGCACGCCGCCTGCTACGCGCTCATCGCCTACCAGACCGCCTACCTCAAGGCCCACTATCCGGACTGCTTCATGGCCGCGCTCCTCAATTCGGACTGCCTGAACATCGACCGCATCAGCATCGAGGTCGAGGAGTGCCGCCGCATGGGGCTCGAGGTGTTGCCGCCCGACGTGAACGAGTCGTACAAGGGGTTTTCGGTCATCAAGGGCACGTCGACCCTCCGGTTCGGGCTGCTCGCGATCAAGGGGCTGGGCGAGGACGTCGTCGACGAGCTCATCCGCGAACGCAAGGAGAACGGGCCGTATGCCGACCTGGCCGCGTTCGCCTCGCGCATCAAGGGGAAGTCGTTCAACCGCCGCTCCCTCGAATCGCTTGCCAAGGCCGGGGCCCTCGACCGCTTTGGGCCGCGCAACCAGATGTACTTCAACCTCGAGACCATCCTCGAGTACCACCGCCGCCTCACGCAGGAAGAGCGGTCCGGGCAGGCGAACCTCTTCGCGCTGCCGGGGCTCGCCGCCGAGCATCCGCCGCTCCGCCTCAAGCCCGCGCCCGAACTGCAGCTTTCGGAACTGCTCAGCTGGGAAAAGGAGCTGCTCGGCCTGTACGTCTCGAGCCACCCGTTCCGCGAATACCAGGAGCGCCTCGGCAAGCTGTTCGTCCCGATCAACGAGCTCCATACCAAGAAAAAGGAGAAGAGCGTCCGCATGGGCGGCACCTGCACGCTCGCGAAGAAGATCCTCACCAAGAACCAGGAGACGATGGTCTTCCTCAAGGTCGAAGACACGACCGGCAGCATCGAGGCCGTCGTCTTCCCGCGCGTCTACAAGGAAAAGCCCGAGCTCTGGGAGGCCGACAAGGCGCTCGTCCTTTCCGGGCGCGTGCAGGAGCGCGACGACGACATCAAGTTCCTCGTCGAGGCCGGCTACGAGATCACCCGCGACAACGTCGACCAGGTGGAGGAGTATGTCCGGAAGCTCCAGGGCGCGTCACATGCCCCCGCCGCGCAACCCGCACCCGTCCGCAAGACGAGCGGCGTCATGCTCTCGGTCCGCGCCCAGCTCTCCCCCTCGATGCTCGAGCAGCTGCGCGTGATCTTCGCCAAGCATCCCGGCGCCTACCCCGTCTTCTTCCAGGTCGACCAGGGGACAGGGAAGCAGCGCGTCGCCTCGTCCTTCCGCATCAGCTTCGACGAGCTCATCGCGAAGGAGCTGGAATGCATCCTCGGGCCGGATGCGGTGAAGGTGGAGGTGTGATATCATCGGACAGGCCGTTTAGGGCCGTATAATCCCTCTTGCGATTTCCAACCATGAGTCCCTTCGATCGCTTCCCGAACCGGCCCGAACGCGCGACGCCTTGCCCTGTCGACACGTACTTGGCCGACCGCCTGATTCCCACGCAACGTGAACACGTTCTTTTTTCCCTACATGTCCCCAATGAACTGTATGGCCAGGGGGCCAAAACCATGCGCCAGGCGATGACGGACGTTTGCGCCTGGCTTAAGGCAACGTACGGCGAGCGATGGATCGAAACGACGACAGCCGTCATCGAGCGCACCATCCACTGTCCGCTCCTGATCCCCTTATCCCCTCCGACGGAGCGTGCCATGTCACCGGAACATGAGCTTCCTCCCGAATACACACCGCTCATTCTCCCGTTAGCCAATTGCCTTGATGCGCAGCGCGACGCCTTCGCCTTCGTCATGGGCGTACCTGCTTCCGCGATGCCCCATGAATACGCGCCAGGGAGTGAGCACGCGAAGGCTATCATCCGGTACCTGGCGGGCGAGCGCATGACGCCGGACGAGATCCGCGGTCGCCTAATAGGCTTCCTTAGGTACCGGCCGAAGGGGCTCTAGCCCAACCCTTCGTTCGTGGCGGCGCCTGTGCTACCATTCGCTTATCCTATGTCCCGTCCGCTCTTTGCCCGCGAACACGCCCACACCTGGTTCTGGGCCATCGCGAGCCTGCTCGCGTTGCCGGCCTCCCTCATCTACTTTTCCTCGCAAGGCGTCACGGCCTTCACGAGCTTCTTCCTCGGCATCCTCGCGACGTTATTGGTGCTCCTTCTCAACGTGATCATGGAACGGTCGCTCTGGATGTTCCAGGCCCATTGGCATGAGGCCTTCTCGCGCCCGGATGCCTCGCTGCGCCTCGTGATCCTCGCCGGCGCCATCCTCCTCATCGTCGAGAGCCTCGCGATCATGTACCTGCTCGTCTCCCCGTCAGCCGACGACGCCCTCCTCGAGATGATCCGCCAGCACCGCTGCCTGGTGCCCACGCCTCAGTATGCCGAGTTCTGCGAACTCATGACGCGGTGGTAGCCTATGAAGATCGCGTTCCATGGCGCCGCGCGTGAGGTCACGGGCTCCTGCTACCTTGTCGAGACCGAGAAGTCCCGCATTCTGATTGACTGCGGCCTCTTCCAGGGCAACTCCTTCTCCGAGGCGCGCAACCTCGAGGAGCTCGCCTTCGACCCGTCGACCATCGACGCCATCCTCGTGACCCACGGCCACCTCGACCACACCGGCCGGATCCCAAAGCTGTTCAAGGGGGGATTTAAAGGCAAAGTCTACGCGACCCCGCCCACGGTCCCGCTCGCGAAGATCGTCCTCGAGGACGCCGTCCGCATCATGGAGGACGACCAGAAGCGCTTCGCCCGCCCCATCCCATATTCCACGAAGGACGTCGAGGCGGCCCTCGGCGCTTTCCGGGAGCTCGACTATGGGCAGACGACCAAGCTCGGTGACCTGTCCTTCCGCTTCCGTGACGCCGGCCACATCTTCGGCAGCGCTTTCGTGGAGATTACGGAGCAGGGAGGGGCGAAGGTCGCGTTTTCCGGGGACCTCGGCAACGAGCACGTCCCCATCCTCCGCGAGACCGCGCAGCTCGCGGCCATGGACGCCGTCGTGATGGAATCCACCTACGGCAACCGCATCCACGAGGACGAGTCGGCGCGCCAAGGCAAGCTCCGTGACGTCATCGTCCGTACCACACAGCGGAACGGGGTCCTTGTGATCCCCGCCTTCGCGATCGAGCGCACGCAGCAGCTCCTCTTCGAATTGCATCGCCTCGTCGAAGCGCGCCAGATCCCCGAGCTCGACGTCTACCTCGACAGCCCCATGGCGATCCATGTCACCGAGGTCATCAAGAGATTTCCCCAATACTACGACCCGGAAGCCCGCGCCCTGGTGGCCGCCGGGACCGACTTCTTCGATTTTCCCGGGCTCAAGGTCTGCCTCACGCGCCAGGAATCCCAGGCCATCAACGCCGCCCGCCGCCCGAAGGTCATCATCGCCGGGGCCGGCATGATGAACGGGGGACGCATCCTGCACCATCTGGTCCGCTATCTCGGCGACGCGCGTTCCACCGTCCTCATCATCGGCTACCAGGCCGCGGGCACGCTGGGTCGGCAATTATACGAGCATGAGAAGCATGTCCAGGTGCTCGAGGAGCATATCGACGTGAGGGCCGAGATCGCGAGCATCGGGGCGTATAGCGCCCATGCTGACCAGAACAAGCTCGTGAGCTGGATCCGCGAGTCGGCAAAGCGACCAGAGAAGGTGTTTTGCACGCATGGGGAAGAGGGGGCGGCGGTCGCCCTCGCGACGCGGCTCGAGAAGGAGCTGCGCATTGACGCGCAAGCGCCGCGCTACCAGGAAGGGGTGACGCTGTAAGGCGAA
>CAZIMD010000001.1:35684-61521 GCA_964540365.1 uncultured Gammaproteobacteria bacterium | reverse complement strand
GGCCACCCGTTCCGGTTCCGTCTCCGGATTGAGGGCGATCCCGCATTCCACGTTCCGCTTACGGCACCAGGCGATCAGCTCCTCATGATGGACGGGCGCTTCCATATGCCACACCGCACGGCGAAACAGCGGGTGCCGTTCCCAGGCCTGCATCACCGCGAGCGGCTGCTGGCACATCAGGTGCAGCTCGATGGCGGGGCCGTGCGGCGGCCATGCCTCAGGCGAAAAATAGCTTATATTGGGGACGAAATTGCCATCCAGGCAGTCAACCTGGACGCATTCCGCCTCCAGGACCTGGGTCCAGCGGGCCTGCGCTTCTGCTGCGTTCGCCACGAGCAGGGCCGGGATGATTTCGGGGACGAACTGCGTCATATGTCGGCGTCGAGTTGGTGGATCCGGCGGACGTGGCGCTGCGCGTGCGACCCGAGGGTTTCCATCCATGTCTTCAGGATCTGGTCCGCTTGGCTGGGGGTCGTGAACTCGGATCCCAGCACCAGGACGTTCGCATGGTTGTGCTCGCGCGCCAGACGGGCTTCGGCCGCCGACCGGATCACGGCAGCCCGCACGCCGCGGAACCGGTTCGCCGCCATATCCATCCCGAAGCCGGTACGGCAGACCAGCACGCCGACGGCGTCCCGCGCCTGCGTCAGGTGCTTCGCGAGACGTTGGGCGGCAAGCGGGTAGTCGTCCCCCTCGACGACCTCGGGCGAAAGGTCCTCGTGGCGCAGGCCGAGACGGTCGAGCGTATGGCGGAGATGCTCTTTCAGGGCAAAGCCGCCGTGGTCCGCCCCCAAGAAAAACATAGGCATAGACCCGTGAAGTGTACCACGCCGGAAAACAAAAGACCCACGCCGTCAGGGCGTGGGCAGGACGCGGATCTCCTGCCAGGGCAGGTCCGCGAAGCGGGGGGTCCGCTTGAGCAGGGGATAGAGCTCCTCCGGGGTCCATTCGAGCATGTTCCGCAGGGTCCGACGGCGCGATTGCACCAGCCAGCGGTTGAAGAGGAGGTCCCGCAGGTCCTCGGGTGGCCTCATGCGTGCGAGGGCACGCGCGTACGCATGTCCTCCGATCGCCCGTTCGATGAACGGCTGCAGGTCTTGGGGGCGTTTCGGCAGGCGTCGGCACGTGCCTTTCCAGAGCCTGTCCCAGATCGCTCGGGCGGCGTCCATGTTGGCGCGTCCCATGCGGCCGCCGACCTCGAAATGCCTCTGGCCATCGAGCTCTTGTACGTGCGCCATGCCGATGTGGTAGGCGAAGCCGCGCTGTCGGCGGAACGTCTCGTTGAGGAGCCCGTTACCCATGATCTCGTTGAGGAGCCAGGCGGTACGCCAGGTCATGTCGTCATTCGGGAACGGGGCGGATACGTATTGCACCCGTTCCATGCTCGGCCCACCCGTCACCGGAACGATCAGGTCCGTGCTCAGGCCGCGGTCCATGAGGGGCGCGGAGGCGATCCGCGCATGCGGCGTCCCGCGCTGGTACGCTTCCGGCCGGTCCTCGAACCAGCGGAGCAGGGGTTCGACGCATCCGAATCCATGAACGACCACGACGGCGTTGTCAGGGAAGTACGCCTCCTCGTAAGTCCGGATCAGGTCTGCGGCGGTGAGGCGCTCGATGTCCTCGACGGTCCCGTCGATCGGGTGTCCCATGCGCTCGAAGGCGGGATAGGCGGCCGCGCGCATCGCGAGGATCACGCGCCCGTTCTCGTTCCGCTCGCGGAGCGACTCCTCGATGATTGCCGGCCGCTCCTTCTTCCAGCGGCGGTGGTCGATGAACGGATGCGCTCGGAAGACCATCTCCAACAGCCCGGCGAGCAGGGCGCGCCAGCTTCGGAACGGGGCAGCCGCCCAGTAGCAGGTGACTTCGCCTCGGGTGAATGCGTTCGAGCGGAGCCCCGTGCGGATGAGCGGTCGGAGCGCCGGATGGACGCCCGGTTCCAGGACGTCCTTGCAGACGAGGTGTTCGAGCGCATGCGCCGTCCCGGGCTTCTCATCGTGATAGGCGCCCTGTCGGATGGCGATGTTGGCATTCACGACCGGCAGCCGCTTCAGCGGCGCCATCACCTGGAGCCCGCTCGGGAGGAAGATCCAGGCGAACGATTGGAGTTTCCCCTCCACCAGCCGGACGACCGGCGTGCCGGTCCGTTGGGCCTGGGCGTCTTCGGGGTTGAAGCGGAGGGGCGGGCAGTACATTCGAAGGTTCATTCGGTCTCCGTGGTGGGGTAGCAGGCCGGGTCGCTTCATACCCCATTTTTTCCTCTCCGTCAAGCCATTCTTGACGCCTGCGCCGCCCCCAGCCAAGATATCCCCACATATGGCCGACCACCCCTCGTCCGCACCCCCTTCGCCGCAAACCGGCGAAGCGCGCACCTCCCCGTTCCCGCGCCTGGAAGAAGAGATCCTTTCCTACTGGAAAGCCCAGGAGATTTTCGAGCGGACCCTCAAGGAGCGTTCCCCCCGCAAGACGTTCGTCTTTTACGATGGCCCGCCCTTCGCGACCGGCCTCCCGCACTACGGCCACCTGCTCCAGTCTGTCCTCAAGGACGCCGTGCCGCGTTACTGGACCATGAAGGGCTATCGCGTCCCGCGCCGCTGGGGATGGGACTGCCACGGCCTGCCCATCGAGAACCTCATCGAAAAGGAGCTCAAGATCGGTTCCAAGCGCGAGATCGAGGCCCATGGCATCGACACGTTCAATGACGCCTGCCGCGCCTCCGTCTTCCGGTACGAGGGCGAGTGGGGGAAGTACATCGACCGCATCGGCCGCTGGGTCGATTTCAAGGACCCGTACATGACCTTGCAGACCGAATACATCGAATCGGTCTGGTGGGTGTTTTCGGAACTCCACAAAAAGGAGTTGGCCTATCGGGGCACGCGCGTCTCCTTGTTCTGCCCGCGCTGCTCGACATCGCTCTCCAATTTTGAGGTCGCGATGGGAAACTCGTACGTCGATCGCGAAGATCCCGCCGTATACGTGAAGTTCGCCGTCGTCGGGGAAGAGAAGACCTATTTCTTGGCCTGGACCACGACGCCGTGGACGTTGCCGGCCAATACGGGCCTCACCGTGCATCCGGAATTGACCTATGTGAAGGCGCGCATCCAGGAGACGGGCGACACCCTCTTCTTCGCCGAAAGCCGGGCAGAAGACGTCCTCAAGGAGTGGGGAGGGTTGGAAGCGGGCGTGGCGAAGGTCCTCGTGATGGGGCGCTTCACGGGCGCTGAGCTCGTCGGCATGCGATACGAGCCGCTTTACCGTTTTGTCGAAGCCGGGGAAGGGGCGTTCCGTGTCGTGGCCGGCACGCACGTCACCGCGGAAGACGGGACCGGGATCGTGCACACCGCCCCAGCCTATGGCGAGGAAGACTTGCAGATGGCTCGCGAACACGGCCTGCCGATCATCCAGACCGTCGATGACGAGGGCAGGATGTCCGCCGCCTGCGGGCCCTTCGCCGGCGTCCCCATCAAGGAAGCTGATGCGCTGGTCTTGAATGACCTCCGCGAGCGCCACCTGGTCTATCGCGCCGACACGATCACGCACAGCGTACCCGTCTGTTGGCGCTGCTCGACGCTCCTCATGTACAAGGCCCAACCGGCCTGGTTCGTGAACGTCACGACCCTCAAGGACCGCCTGCTCAAGACCGCGCAAAAGATCAACTGGCACCCCGACCATTTCCGCGAGGGCCGCTTCGGCAAGGGGCTTGAGACCGCGCCTGACTGGAACGTCTCCCGCACCCGCTATTGGGGTTCGCCGATCCCGGTGTGGCATTGTTCGTCGTGTGAGCGGATGCGCGTGGTCGGTTCGCTTAAGGAGCTCAAGGAGAGCGCGACGCCCGGCACCTGCGCCAAAAACCAGGACCTCCATCGTCCGCATATCGACCGGGTCACCATCCCGTGCGAATGCGGAGGCACCATGACGCGCACGCCGGAGGTGTTCGACTGCTGGTTCGAATCGGGCTCGATGCCGGTCGCCTCGCTGCATTACCCGTTCAAGCAGCGGCGTTTCTTTGACGCGCATTCGCCCGCCGACTTCATCGCCGAGGGCCAAGACCAGACGCGTGGCTGGTTTTACGCGCTCCACGTCCTCTCGACGGCGCTCTTCAACAAGCCCGCCTTCAAGAACGTGGTCGTGACGGGCATGGTGCTCGCCGAAGACGGCCGCAAGATGTCGAAGAGCCTCAAGAACTACCCGGACCCGTGGGAACTCCTCAACAAGCATGGGGCCGATGCCTTGCGCTATTACCTCCTCACCTCGCCGATCGTCGAGGCCGAAAACCTCAATTTCGCCGAACGCGACCTGCAGACCATCACGCGCACCTTCCTCAACCTCTATTGGAACGTCGTGACCTTCTACAAGACGTATGCCGGGGAAGGCGTGAAGCTCGAAAAGCCACGGAGCGGCCATGTGCTCGACCGCTGGATCTTCTCGCGCCTCGCCCGGCTCACCGATGAGGTGACACAGGCGATGGATGGCTATGCCCTCGTGAAGGCGACCCGCCCGTTGCGCGAATTCATGGACGACCTCTCGACCTGGTGGCTGCGCCGTTCGCGTGACCGCCTCAAGTCTGACCAGGCGTTCCAGCGCCTCGATGCCTTGAAGACCCTGTACGAAGTGCTGCTCGAGTTCACCAAGCTGGCGGCCCCGTTCATCCCGTTCCTGACCGAAAAGGTCTATCAGGAGCTCGGTGGCGCCAAAGCCTCGGTCCACCTCGAGGCGTGGCCGAAAGCGGTCGCGCGCGTCCGCGATGAGGCGCTCGAACAAGATATGGCGTGGCTTCGGGAAGCGGCTTCAGCGGCGCACGAGGTGCGTGCCAAGCGAGGCGTCCCGGTTCGCCAGGCGCTGGCTTCGCTCAAGGTTTCTTTTGCCGATCCGGCGCTGCTTGAGCATTGGCAAGGCCGCCAGCCGCTCTTCGATGTCCTGCGCGAGGAGGTCAACGTCGAGCAGGTGATTGTTGAAGGAAAGACCGGGCTCACGCAGCCATGGGAGGTCGAGCTCGACCTTGAGATGACGCCTGCCCTGCTCAAGAAGGGGTACCGTCGGGAGTTCGCGCGCACCGTGATGAACCTGCGCAAGCAGGCCGGCCTTGAGCCGAAAGACCAGGCCCATGTGCTCTTCCTGTTCCCGGAAGGTGACGTCCGTGACGCGATCCTCGAGGAGAATGGCGCGTTCGCGAAGGAGCTGCGGGCCGAGAGCGTGAACCTCGTGACCGAATGGGTGGAAGCGAAGGAATTCATGGCGGATATCGAAATCGGGGGAGAGAAGGGAAAGGTCGCCCTCAAGGTGATCAAGGCGTTCGCCGCCTAGCCCTTCAGGAAACGCGCCTCGGCGCGTTTTTCTTGTATCACCCGTTCTGCCAGGGCATTGACGCGCCAGCCATTGCATGATATGCCTCGCCATACGGAGGAATCGATGACCGATCAATCGAAAAGCGCGAACTGGGCGCTGGTGCCCGAGGCGGCTGAGTCGGCCTTCTGGGAGGCCGCCTTCCCGGGCCATGGCGATGCGCTCGCTGGCCTGGTCCGCCCCCTCGTCGGGTGGGAACCGTCCCTTGCCCCGAGTGACGCCGACGCGTTCACGGACCTGGCCGAGGCCGCGCGGTGGCTGGGGGTGACCGTGGTCGAGGGCGTGCCCTTCAAGGACTTCCGCCGGCTTCCCAAGCCTCGTCCGACCCCGCTCGCCAGGGCCCTCCTGCAGCGCGCCGTCGAACTCGAGCTCGCGGACGGAGCGAGGCGTGTCGCCCTGGTCGTGAAGCGCGCGTTCTCGTTCGGCTCCGCCTCGGCGGCGGAGATCGAGGCGGCCATGGCCGCGGACCATGTCAGCGATCGCATCGACGCCCTCGCCTGGCAGGAGGCGTTCGACCTGGTGGTCTTCGCCTGCACCTTCCTCGTGGCCGGCCACCACGATGGCTTCGCCTGCCTGCGCCGGATCCTTGCGCACGCGTGCGCCGGTCGCCCCTTCGTCGCGATCGGCGCGTCCCCGCAGGAGGGGGTGGGGTACGTGCTGACGGGCGACCCGCCCGCCTCAAGGGTCCTGCCGCCATTCATGCGGATCGGACTCGATCCCGTGGTCCAAAAGGGGCTCCGACGCTGAGCGTGCCGTAGGGCGCGCGTTTTTTATCCCGTCTTCCGCGACGCCTTGCCAATCCGCGTCTTTCCTGGTTAACTCACCCCCATTTCTATGGACCACGGCCATGTCATCGTCCGCTTCAGCGGCGTCACCTACGGGTATGATGAGGAGAAGCCCCTCTTGGAAGAGGTGGATTTTTCGATCCGTGATAACGCGAAGATCACGCTCATGGGGCAAAACGGGGCGGGCAAGAGCACTATCTTCAAGCTCATCCGCGGCGTCGTGAAGCCGCAGAAGGGCGCGATCCACCTCGAGTCCGGCGCCACCGTCGCCATCGCCCTGCAGGTGATCCCGCGCGAATGGATGGGGGACACGGTCCGGGAATTTTTTGCACGGGCCTTCACGGAACGTCATTACAACCTCGACGCCCGCATCAAGACCGTTCTCGAGACCGTCAACCTCGTTGCGGCGCTTGACAAGCCGTTGAAAGACTTTTCCGGCGGCCAGCAGGCGCGCTTGCTCCTCGCGCACGCCCTCATCCAGGAGCCCGACATTTTGCTTCTCGACGAGCCGACCAACAACCTCGACCAGGCCGGCATCGAACACCTGACCTCGTTCCTGATCATGTATCCGAAGACGGTCCTCGTGATCTCGCACGATGCGGACTTCCTGAACATGTTCACCGAAGGCGTGCTGCATCTGGATGCCCACACCCACAAGGTCGAACAGTACGTCGGCAACTATTTTGACGTGGTCGAGGAGATCGCCGCCCGCGTCGAGCGCGACCGCATGAAGAATGCACGGCTCCTCAAGGACATCCAAGACCGCAAGGACAAGGTCAACTTTTTCGCGCACAAGGGTGGCAAGATGCGTAAGCTCGCGAGCAAGCTCAAGGAACAGGTCGAGGAGGCGGAAGAGGAGATGGTCGACGTGCGACGCGACGACCGCACGATCCGCGACTTCGAGATCCCGGCACAAGAGCTGTCGGAAGCCCCGTTGGAGCTCACGTCCCTCGTCCTTTTGAAGCAGGGCGAGCCGCAACGCGTCGAACATGAACTCATCGTTCGCCGCCGCGACCGTTGGCACATCATCGGTCCGAACGGGATCGGCAAAACCACGCTCCTCAAGACGCTGGCCGAAGGGGCAGATGAGGGGATCAAGCTCGCGAAGGGCCTCAAGGTCGGCTACTACCGCCAAGACTTTTCCGGCCTCGATTTCGAGAAGACCGCGTATGAGGTGCTTGAGGAGGTCATGGAGATGCCGTCCAACGAGCGTCTGCGGGCCGTCGCTTCGGAGTTCCTGTTGACCTCGCACTTGCTCAAGAACACCGTCGGTTCGCTCTCGGAGGGGCAGAAGGGGTTGCTTTGCTTCGCACGCTTCATCTTGCAGGGGCCGGGGCTGCTGATTTTGGACGAGCCTACGAACCACATCAATTTCCGCCACCTGCCGGTCATCGCGCGGGCGTTGGCTTCGTATAAGGGTGCCATCATCCTCGTGAGCCATGCGCCGGAATTCGTGTCGCAGGTCGGCGTGAACCAGGTCCTGTATTTGGAGCGGTTGGCGCGATAACGAACGTCGTCCACAAAAAGCGAAAGGAGCCTCCGTACCGTGAGGTCGTTTGTGGAGGGCTCCGGTTGCGCGCTCACATGGTTGACCTTGCCTTTGGGAAGGGGTATTTTTTGGACACCTGCGTTGGTCGCGCAGAATCGAAAAAACACGGTTTCCGTAGGAGGGCGCATGAGAAGCAAAGAGATCGTGACCGCGGTAGAAGCCCGGTCCGAAGACAAGGTCGACCGCACCGAACCGGACGACCTGGTCACGCAGGTGTTCACGACCCGTACGCCCGAAGGCCGCGCCCGCCTCGAGCGGCTCGTCGATTCCCTCCAGGGCATCGCCGAGCTCGAACGGCTCCGGCGCGCCTGGCAGCGTCCGTACGAGGTCGCCTTCGAAGCGCTCCGAGCGCGTATCGACGCGCTGGGGAAGGCGGCCCCACCCGTCCACTATGGCTCGCATCGACGGGGCACGCGTCCGCGTTCCGCCCGCGGTCTCATCGCGGCCTGGGCCTCGATTCCCGGCCTCGGCCCCATCGCTGCCGTGCCGCCGAACTTCCCCGCCGAAGCGGTCGAGGCGCTGACGCTCACCCTCAAGCGGGGGAGGGCAAACGTTCCCAAGGGGGCCCCGGTCGTCCTCTTTCAGAGCATGGATGCCGGGTGCGCGGACTGCGGTTCCCCGGTCGAGCTCGCGTATCGCGATGGGGCGTTCCGTCCGCTCGAGCCTTGCGCCTATCCCGAGACGCCGCTGACCGTCGATCTTCCGATCCTGTCCGGAGAGCTTGTCTTCGCAACGGACGCGTTCGCGGGCCTCCTTCCCGACCCGGTGACGGTCGATGCGCGTCCGCGTTCGCGGCATTACGCGCGCGCGAAGGCGGAAGCGCTCTTTCACGAACACGGTGTCATCTGTTTCGAGACGAGTCAGCTGGAAGAGTTGCGGCTCTACCGTCGTTCGCCGACGCGATTCACGCTCGGCCGACCGGCATGGCGTGACCTGCTCATCGATGGACGTCTCCGCCTGATCCCGGTCCCGCCGCGCGGCCAGCTCGTCCTGACAGGCCTGACGAATCATAGCTACGCGTGCCTCACCTCCGGCGAGGTCTTCCGCCGGATGGGGGGCCGGTTCGAAAAAGGGGAGGCCTGCCTGCTCTCCGTGCCTCCCGGGACCTACCGGTTCCGCCTGCCCATTTTCGACAAGCGGCATGCGCTTGCGCAACGACGCATCCCGCTCACGGCAGCCCGTCTCCAGAGGGGCTATCCCTGAACGCCTGTAGGCGTTCTTTTTTGAGGATCCCGTTTCGGGAGCGGCCTTGACAAAAATGCAAAACCCGCCTATATTCTTGCGCGAACAGGAGGCCACGATGCCAGATCCCATGCAACGCACCTACTGGTCCGAAGGCTGGTCCGCTCAGAAAGATCACTACGGCGACGTCGTCGGCTTTACCCTGCATCGGTCGGCGGAGGTCTGCGCCGACTGCGTCGGCTCGCGTACGGAAGGCGATTGCCATGCGCCGCTGTTCGACCTCGATTTCCCGGCCTCGCTCTCGCCGGACGGTCCCCACCAGGGTCGGACGCGCCTGTCCCTTGGGCAGGCCATCCCGGACGGGCCCCTGCGGGAGGCCTGGGACCGGCTGTTCGAAGCTGGCTTCGGCCCCCCGCCTGGCGAGATCGTCTCCGCCGATCGTCCCTGCCTCGTGTTCACGGTGCCGGTTCGGCTGCTCCGCTCGCGCTCGCCGGACCATTTCCATCTGTACATCGATGCCATCTGCACCTGGAAGCGTCACGTCGGGCTGCTCGAAGCCTTCTGTGAAGCGAAGATCATCGACAGGCGCTTCCGGGACATGTGCCTGCGCCAGCGGATGAGCTTCCTGCGGGTGCCGGGGAAGGGGTGAGAGGCTTGCGCGCTACGGGCGCGTTTTTTCTTTGCGCGCAAAACGATCTTTTGCGCCATCGTCGCAACGGTGACGGGCGGAAGCAGTTGTCCGTGTCGAGATTCCCGCTGGCGCGGCGTTCTGAAACGGTGTCGCGAGCCCATGAGCCGCTTCGGTACGTCACTAAAAAACCCGCTTGGGTAAGCGGGTTTTTTGGTGGTGCACCCCAGACGATTTGAACGTCTGGCCTCTTCCTTCGGAGGGAAGCGCTCTATCCAGCTGAGCTAGGGGTGCGTTTGGCGGAGGTTAGGCCGTTGTCGGTCCAGGCCCTAGACTAGCCGGTGCCAAGCCTTTCCGCAAGGCCCGTTATTGACGGCCGGTCGCCCTTCCGCTACCATCTGGCCCAGACCGTTTTGGCACGCGACGGTAGCTCAGCCGGTAGAGCAGGGGCCTCTTAAGCCCAAGGTCCTGGGTTCGACCCCCAGCCGTCGCACCAGCGAGAACCTCCCTGAAAGGGGAGGTTTTTCGTTTGTGGGAGGAGGCGATAAAAACGGTCGAGCATCGCTTGGCGGTCCGGGCGTCCGCCTGCCTCGGTGGCTATTTGGCGGGCGACGACCGTGCGCCTGTGGCCGGCTTTTCATTCAGGCATGAAAAAAGACGCGTGTCAGGCGTCGGATGCCGTCACTTCTTGTCGCCGCCGAGCGACAGGAGGTGCAGGAAGAGGTTGACGACGTCGAGGTAGAGCGACGCCGCGGCGTCGATCGCGTTGTCGTGCGTTCGCTCGAGCCGCATCGCCCGGTTCAGGTCGTAGACGATGAAGCAGGAGAAGATGAGGACCGCGATGACGTCGATCGCCGTGAGCGCGCCTCGGATCGGCAGCCCCATGAGCGCGATGATGGGGACGAAGAGCATCCCCACGATCAGTGCGATGAGCGCCGCGAGCAGCCAGCCGCCCCAGTGGGCGAGCGACCTGGGGTGGGCGACCCCCATGATGCCGAGGACGACCGTGATGCCGCCGGTCATGGCGATGACACGGAGCACGCTGGCGTGCTGGTATTGCGCCGTGACCGGCCCCAGGAGGGCGCCGAAGGGCCCGGCCACGAGGACGTAGCCCAGGAGCGAGACGAGCGGGTTCTTGCTTCGTGCCGTGAGGAAGATCCCCAGGAAGGGGACCAGGCTGAGCCCGATCAGCGCGAACATGTTGTTCGCCAGGCTGACGGGCGTGAGGGCGGCAAGGACGCCGCTGAAGGCGAGCCCCGCCAGGGTCCAGAAGCTGACCATGCCGATGAAGGCGCGCTCGCCCATCGCATGGTCGTGGCCCTTGCCCATCCGATCCCAGACTTGGCTTGTCGTTGTGGCCATCCGTGGCCTCGCTTTCATCCGACGCGGGGTGAACAGGCTGCGTCAGACGGCAAGGGTATAGCATATTCATGGGGGGTTGTCAATGTATACGGCGGTTTATTGGCTATTTTAGGAGGAAAAATCAATAGGTTTTCGGTTCGTGTAAAGAGGGTGGTGGTCATGCGCGGTGCCTGCCTTTTTTTCGATTCCGAACGGGACGCCGACGCGTTCGTTTTCGCCAGATGACTCCTGTTGCGGAACAAAAAAAGACGCCGGTCAGGCGTCCGTGGTCAGGGGGCGGGTGCCCCGTGGGCGCCCGTCTTGGCGATGTAGATCTGGAGGAAGGCTCGGGCGCGCGCCTCGTGATCCGTGAGCGCCTCCGCGTGCGGACGCGCCTGGGCGGTATCGCCGTCCAGCGCGAACCCGAGGGCCAGCGCTCGATGGTGTTGCTGTTCCTCCTCCGGGGTCTGCGGTGCGATGCCATGCATGTTCGACAGGGCGAGGGCTTCCCGCACCCCGCCCCGCTCGGCCAGGAGGCACGTCTCATGGAAGAGGATGCCGTCTGGAGCCTTGAGTTCGATCAGGCGTCGGAGCCGATCGGAGGAACACTGGCGTTTCTCTTTGGACGAAGGGGGTGGCTGCAGGCAGACGTACCATGTCTTTCCCGTGATCGCCTTGGTGGTCTCCTTGTCGAGGTTGCGGTTCTCGGCGAGCAGGAGCTCCGCGTCTGATCGCCGACCGGAGCGGGCGGCGATCAGTTCTAGCGCTTCCAGGCGCGTCAGGCCGCTCAGGAGGCCGCAGGCCCGTCGGCCCACGCCCCAGTCCCGTGTCGCGCAGGCGTGCAGGACCAGGAGGCAGGCCTCCAGTTCGACCGTCGTCGGCAGTTTGGACGGGTCTTCCGCGTCCGGTTTGGGTGTGGGGACGTAGTCCGTGAGCGCTCGCAGGCCGGCTGCGATATCGTCGTGCGCATGCGTGCCCACGCTTAGCCGGATCCAGGCGAATACTCGCCGTGCGGGCTTGATCTCGGCGATCAATTGGCGGGCGACGGCCGGGTCGGTGGGGGCGACGGTCTCGGCCAGGGTTTCCAGGAGCATGTCCCGGTCATCTTCCGAGCAGGCGCGGGCGTGAATCAGGGCCTCGAGGACGTCTGGATCTGTGGGGAGCGGCAGCATGACAGGCTCTTTCCGTGGGGGTGGGGAGGGGCGTTCTTGGGCTTGGTTAAAGTAGGCCTGTACGTCGCACCCGTCAAGGGAGAATGGCTCCGGAAGGATTCTGATGCAGGACGACGGCCAAGAGATGGATGCGGTGATCTCTTTTACGACGCAAGTGAACCGATTTTTCTCAAGCGGATTCCGATTCCCGTAGACAGCGCCCTTTTTGTCCGTTACCCTCCCTCCCATATGCGTTACCGCTCCCTCGGGGTCAAGACCCTCCGCGCGGCCCCCCAAGAGGCCGAATCGATCAATGCCCAGCTGCTGCTCCGCGGCGGCTTCGTGCGCCAGGAAATGGCAGGCGTGTACTCGTGGCTGCCGCTCGGGCTCCGCGTCTTGCGCAAGGTCGAGAAGATCGTCCGCGAAGAGATGGATGCGCTGGGGGCGCAGGAAATCCTGATGCCGGCCCTGCAGGCCAAGGAGGCGTGGGTGACGACGGGCCGGTGGGACAGTGTCGACATCTTGTTCAAGCTGCCTTCCCAGACGGGGAAAGAATATGCGCTCGGCTGTTCGCACGAGGAGGTCGTGACGCCGCTCGTCCAATCGTACGTGCAGTCGTACAAGGACCTGCCCACGAGCGTCTACCAGATCCAGACGAAGTTCCGCGACGAGTTGCGCGCCAAGAGCGGCATCCTGCGTGGCCGCGAGTTCATCATGAAGGACATGTACTCGTTCCACCGGACGCAGGAAGACCTCGATGCCTTCTACGCCCGCGCGATGGACGCGTATTTGCGCGTCTACGCCCGTTGCGGGGTCCAGGCGCGCGTGGTCGAGGCTTCGGGGGGCGTCTTTTCGGACAAGTTCTCGCACGAGTTCCAGGTCCTGACGGATGCCGGCGAGGACCTCATCCTCACGTCGCCGTCGTGGAAATACGGGCAGAACCAGGAGGTCGCGACGTTGAAGGAAGGGGATGCCTGTCCGGACCATCCCGGTGAAACGCTCGAATGGAGGAAGGGGATCGAAGTCGGCAACATCTTCCAGCTCGGCACGCGCTATTCCGACGCCTTCGGCATGACGTACGCCGCCGAGGACGGATCGAGACAACCGGTCATCATGGGGTGCTACGGCATCGGCGTCAGCCGTCTCGTGGGGACGATCGTCGAGGCGAGCCATGACGCGCGGGGGATCATCTGGCCGGCGGCGGTGGCTCCGTACCAGGTCCACCTCGTGACCTTCCGCGGCAAGACGCCGGAAACGCAGGCGCAAATTCAACAGGCGGCCCAAGACCTCTACGATACGCTCACCACACAGGGTATCGAGGTCCTGTGGGACGACCGCGATGAGGCCTCGCCGGGCGAAAAGCTTGCGGATGCGGACCTCATCGGCATCCCGACCAGGGTCCTGTTCTCTGAGAAGAGCCTTGCGGAAGGTTCGGCGGAAGTGAAGCGGCGCGCGTTGGCGGAGGCGGAGCTGGTCAAGGTCGAGGATCTCGTTGAGGGGATCGTCGGTTAGCGGTGGAGGCCCCCATTCACGCGAATGGGGGTTTGTTTATCGGTCCTTTTCTCAATTGTGGACCATGGGGCCGTATCGAAACAGGGTGCCGCGCCAAGATAAAAAAACCGCGTCTCCGTGGGACGCGTGGCTAGCGGACGAGGAGGGCCCGCAGGAGGGAGGCTGTCTCCTCGTTCGTGGCGATGAGGCCGTGCGCGAAAGTCTTCTGATCGGGGTCGAAGGGCCCGGGTTGGTGGATCCCGCCCGCCCGCTCGACCAGGAAGCCGAAGGCGGCGGTGTCGATGAGCTGTGCGCCCGCGCCCAGGCGACCCACGGATCCGCCCGTGAGCAGGCTTTCCGTCGCGTAGTTCCAGCCAGGTTGCCCGTTGAAGTCACGCCAGGGGTAGACGGGGATGTAGCCCGCCGCGCGGACGGTGCCCGCCTGGTCGCCGTAGTCACGCCCGAGGAGCACCACGCGCTCGTCCGCCTGCTTGAGCGTGAGGCGCTCGATCTTGGGCGGCATGGGGGTCGGCAGCCCACGTTCGTAGAACGTGACGTGGTAGGCGGCGTCAGAGCCGTCGCGGGGGTCCTTCCAGCCCAGGAAGACGTCGTCGTACATGGGGCGGTAGACCAGTACCCCCAGCATCCGCCAGTCCGCGTCGCAGATCGTGACGATCACCTCGTAGGTCGTCATCCCGTTCTTGTAGTAGAGCGTCCCGTTGATCGGGTCCAGGGTGGCGATGTAGGGACGGCCGTCGGGGATGTAGCGCGAGATCCGGTCGCAAGGTTCCCCCTGTCGTTCCTTCTTCTCGGTGGGGCGCTCCTCGCCGTAGAACGAGGCGTCGCTGAAACGCAGGAGGAGGTCTTGGCCGATCCGGTCCTCGATCAGCAGGTCGGCGTCGGTGAGGGCGCTCGCGAACGGGGAGCCTTCCTTGCTGAGGCGGGTGTCGCCCAGGGACATGAACGGCTGGAGCCTGCGGGCGAGCAAGCCTGCTTCGCGGACGCTGGGCAGGAGGGTGAAGAGAGCGGCCCGGATGCCGAGATCCTGGATGCGCTGCAGCTGCGGGAGAGTGCCTCCGCCCAGGTGGGCGTGGAGGTGGTCCCTGATCTCGGGGTCGATTTTGCGTGCTTCGTCTTCTCGCATGGCGATTCCTTTCGCGTGCAGAGATTGAACAGAGGAAAAGGAAAAATGTCAAGCCTCGATGAGGCGCATCAAAGAAAGAAGGCCCTGTTCGCCATGCGTTTTCGTGTCAAGAAAAAAACGCCAACTTGGCGTTCATGGTTCAGGGGTCGGGGACCCGGCGGATCTCGATCTCGACGGCCGGATGGTGCCACTCGTCCGTGTCGAAAGCGGCACGGTCGAGTCCGAGGCCGTGAATGGTGAACGCGTACATGCCCGGTTCGACGGGGACGCGGGCGACGCCATTGGCGCTCATGGGGATGTCATCCCCGTCGGCGAAGGCGCGCCAGTAGCCGCCGAGCCCTTCGGCTTCCGGGATGCTCATTTCCGTTTCGTGGAGGGCGCTGCCCTGTCCCACGAGGATCGTGCCGTCCTGGCGGCGATAGATGCCGCCCGCATCCTCAGCCATGACCAGGGTCATGGCGCCTCGCCGGGCTCCCAATGCGGCGGACAGGCGTCGGGCAGGAAGTGACTCCTCAGCGAACGCTTGCACTTCGGCCTTGCGTGCCTCCGGATCCGGCTTTCCATGCCTGCGGAAATCGTTCCCGATGGCGAGGATCCCCGAAGGGACGGCGAGCTTGACCGTGAACGGGCCTTCCTCCGTGGCGCATGGGCTCGTCGCGCGGAGCGTCTCGCCGTCGAGACGGTAGAGGGGCGGCGCGGTGTCCCCGTGGCCGAGGCCGCAGAAGTAGCACCTGCTATCGAAGCCCAGATCGATGGCGATCGAGTGCGTCGCCGCCAGCGGGAACACGCCGGACGTAAGTGCGTCGGCCAGGGTGTCCAGCTCGTCGACGCTCGTGTTCCAGCCCGGCTTCGTGGAAGCGAAGCGGATCTTGCCTACCTGGTGTAGGATCCGGGGAGAGATGCAGTGGCCGTTGCCGTCGACCTTGATCCGGTCGAGGTGGCGCATGATCGCCCTACGCAGGCGTTCCTCGGCCATGTCGCGCGCCTTGGCGGCCTCGCGCTCGTTGTATTCGAGGATGGGGTGGCGTTTCTCGGTTGTCATGGATGCTCCGTTTCGCCCGTGTTTTACGATCCGTGGCCTTTTTTCGCCTTTCGGACGGGCTAGCGTACCGCAATACGGCCGAGGTCGTCAAGAGGCCAAAAAAACACCCTCGAAATCGAGGGTGTTTTTCCTTTACATCGCCGACGCCTGGTGGCTGTTTTTCAGCGCGTCCTTCAATCCCTTTCCGGCCTTGAACTTCGGCACCGTGACCGCCGGGATCTGGATCTTCTGGGCCGGGGATTGCGGGTTGACGCCCATGCGCGGGGCGCGGGTCTTGGCCATGAAGGCGCCGAAGCCGGCAATGTTGACCTCGCCGCCCTTCGAGAGGACCGACGTGATCGTCTCGACGAGGACCTCGACGACTTCTTCTGCCTGCTTCTTGGAAAGGTCCTGGACGCGTTCCGCGAGCGTGGCAATGAGTTCCGCCTTGTTCATAGGAGGAGGGGAAAAACGTGTGAGAAGAGTAAATGCCGCCTAAGCGTACCAGATTGCCCTTGGTTGAGCAATTTTTTTTCGTATCTGCTGTGGATAAGCGGTGCGCGCAACCGGTCGGTTAGCGGGCCACTTCCACGACGCGGGTCTCGCGGATGAGGGTCACGCGCACCTCGCCGGGATACTTGAGTTCGCTTTCGATCTTCTTCGCGATCGCGCGGGCCAGCTTTTCGGCGGTAAGGTCGTTGACTTGGCGCGGATTGACGAACACGCGGATCTCGCGGCCGGCCTGGATGGCGTAGACTTTCTCGACCCCTTCGAACGACTTCGCCGTCCGTTCGAGGTCCTCCAGGCGCTTGACGTAGAACTCGAGGGAATCCTTGCGCGCGCCGGGACGGGCGCCGGAAATGGCGTCCGCGGCCTTCACGATGATCGCCTCCAGCGTCTTCGGCTTGTCCTCATGGTGCCCGATGGATTGGTAGCAGATCTCCTCGGGGAAGCCGTATTTTTTCATGATCTGGTAGCCGAGTTCCGGGTGGCTGCCTTGCAGGTCGTGGTCGACGGCCTTGCCGACGTCATGGAACAGGCCCCCTTTCTTGCAGACGCTCACGTTCGCTCCGAGCTCCTGGGCGAGGACGGCCGCGAGCTGCGCCACCTCCAGCGAGTGCACGAGCGCGTTTTGCCCATAGCTCGTGCGGAACTTGAGGCGGCCGACGATCTGCGTGAATTTGGGGTCGATTTCGGCGGGGGAGACGCCGAGCTGGAAGAGCGCGTCTTCGCCTGCCTTCCGGATGTCGACGGCAAGGTCCTTTTTGGCTTCCTCGACGAATTCTTCGATGCGGCCCGGGTGGATGCGCCCATCGGCGACCAGTTTTTCGAGCGATCGCTTGGCGACCTGGCGGCGGATGGGGGAGAAGCCCGAAATCGTGACCACGTTGGGCGTATCGTCGATGATCAGCTCGCAGCCCGTAAGCAGCTCGATCGCCTTGATGTTCCGCCCTTCGCGCCCGATGATGCGGCCCTTCATCTCTTCGGTGGGCAGCTCGACGTAGGTCGTGGTCGTTTCCGCGACGTGTGAGGCGGCTTGGCGCTGGATCATAGTGGCAAGAAGGTTTTTCGCCTTCCGGTCCAGCTCGTCGCTCGCGTGCGTCTCGAGCTTCGTCAAGCGGGCGAGGAGGGTGTCCGCCTGCTCATCCTCGATGTCCTTCAGGAGCCGTTCGAGGGCCGCCTCCCGGCTCGTTTCCGCGACGCGGCTGAGTTCGGCCCGCCATTTGGCGGTGAGGGCGTCGGCTTCCGCCTTGCTCGCCTCGATGCTCGCGCGGGTTTTCTCGATCTCGGCCTGGCGCGTGTCCATGTCGAGGAGCTTTTGTGCGAAGGCTTGTTCGCGGGCCACGAGCTCACCTTGTTGCTGCTTGAAGGTCTCGATCAGGCCCTTTTCCTCCAAGCGCGCTTCTTCGAGGATCTTGATCGCCTTTTCCTTGGCGCGCTGAAGCACGTCCTGGTGCTTTTGCTCGGCGTCTTTCAATTGCTCTTCCATTTTTGCCAGCCGGCGCGCATGTTCCTGTTCCGCTTCCTTCAGGATCTGAAGCGCCTGCTGTTCGGCACTTGCCTTGTCCATTTGCCCGCGGTAGGCGCGCCAGCCATAGCCGACGGCCGCCCCCACGCCTATCCCAAACACGCCCGTGAGGATCAAAAAGAGGTAATTCATAGGGTTATTGCTCAGATTCTCGGGTGGTTCAGCCAAAACGTCCTAACGTCCAGAGCGATCCGGGAGCCGTGCGAGCGTACCAGGTTCCTGGGTGGGTGTCGAGCGGCGCGGCAGGCGCATGTTTTAGGCGCTCAGGAACGCGGTAGGAGGGCCTTTTCGATCGATTCTGGGGTGAGGTTCGCGCCATTGAGCGCATTCTTTAAGGAAAACGTCCCAATCTCCGTCCGCCGCAGCTCCTGCACGTACCCGCCAACCCCTAACGCGTTCCCCAGATCATCGACCAGGCTGCGGATATACGTTCCCGAAGACACCCGTGTCGTCAGGACGAGCTTAGGCCAGGCGTATTCGTTCAGGGTCAGCTCGTAGACCGTCACGTCGCGTTCCGGCCGCATGGCTTCGGTGGCCGTCCCGGCACGGGCTAATTCATACAGTTTTTTTCCGCCTCGCTTGATGGCGGAAAAAAGGGGCGCTTTTTGCTTAATGGGGCCGCGGAACGGTTCCAGGGCGGCTTCGATGGCGGCTCGCGTGGGTGGGGTGATCGGTCGCGTATCCGTCAGGACCGCCCCTTCGCGGTCAAAGGTGTCGGTCCGGGCGCCTAGGCGCGCTTCGATCTCATACGTCTTGTCGAGGCCGACGAGGGCCGTGAGGGCTTTCGTGCCTTTGCCGACCCCTAAAATCAAAAGCCCGCTCGCGAACGGGTCGAGCGTCCCCGCATGTCCCACGGCGCGTATCCGGAGGGCGTTCCGGACCCGGTCCACCATGTCATGGGAGGTTGGGCCGGAAGGCTTGTCAACCAGCAAGAGGCCATCGAGGGAAGTCATGTTCGGATTGTATTTGAGCCAAAAAAACGGCGCAAGCCACCTTGACGGGAGGGGTCTTGCGGACTACACTCCCGAACGATGAATGTCACCGAACTTGCCCGCCGGTTGCGCGTCACCCCCCAAGAACTCCTCGCCAAGCTCCCTGAGCTCGGCTTTGACGTGGGGGCCCGCGCCATCAAGGTGGATGATCGTGTCGCCGATCAGATCTATAAAAAATGGATCGAACATGCCCGCCGCGAGCGGCTCCGGGACCAGCTGACCCGCCAGCAGTCCGGCGTTGCCGCCCCCGTGGGAGGGGCTCCGCGGGAAATCGAGCTGCCGCCCGTGCTTGCGGTGCGTGATTTTGCGGGCAAGCTCAACCTTCCCGTGACCCGCGTCATCCAGCAGCTCATGAAAGCGGGCATCCTGGCATCGCAGAACGAACGCATCGATTTCATGACCGCCTCGATCATCGCGGAAGAGTTGGGATATGTCGCGAAGCCGGAGAACGCCGACGCCAAAGAAGTCGAGGCGGTTCACGAGGAAAGCCGCATCAAGGAAGTCCTGTCGAAGCAGGCTGCGGAAGGGCTCCAGTCCCGTCCGCCCGTGGTGGTGATCATGGGCCACGTTGACCATGGCAAGACGAAGACGCTCGACGCCATCCGCAAGACGAACGTCGTCGAGGGCGAATCGGGCGGTATCACCCAGCACATTGGCGCGTACCAGGTCGAAAAGAATGGCCGTAAGATCACGTTTATCGACACGCCAGGCCACGAGGCGTTTACCGTCATGCGTTCCCGCGGCGCCAAGGTTGCGGACATCGCCGTGTTGGTGGTCGCGGCCGATGACGGCGTCCAGCCCCAGACCAAGGAAGCGGCGGATATCATCAAGGCCGCGAAACTCCCGTTCTTGGTCGCTTTGAACAAGATGGACAAGCCGGAAGCCGACCCGAACCGGGTGTTGGGCCAACTCGCGGAACTCGGCATCACGGTCGAGGAGTGGGGCGGCAAGATCCCGCTTGCCAAGATTTCCGCCAAGACAGGCCTCGGCATCGATGCCCTCCTGGAGACCATCTTGCTCGTGGCGGATGTCGAGCAGGAGCGGATCATCGCGAATCCCGAGGCCCTCGCCGCGGGCACCATCATCGAATCCCACGTCGACAAGGGTGAAGGGGCGGTGGCGACGGTCGTCATCCAGAACGGCACCCTCCGCCGCAATGATTGGCTCGGGATCGATGGGGCCGCCTACGGCCGCGTGCGCTCGTTGCGGGACTGGCGTGGCCAGGCGGTCGAGGTCGCCGAACCGGGCATGCCCGTGAAGATCCTTGGCTTCAAGATCGCCCCGTCCGTGGGCGACGTCGTCGAGGTCCCTGAAAATCCGCGTGACTTGGAACAGAAGAAGATCAAGACCTCGCGTCAGGTGGCCGAAACCCTCTCCGCGGCCACGACCCAAGCGTCCAGCGAGGAAGCCGCCCAAAAGAAGACCCTCCATGTCATCCTCAAGACCGACGTGCTGGGCTCGCTGGAGGCGCTCCTCGGCATGTTCGAGAAGATCCGCCATGACCTGGTGGGGATCCAGGTGGTGCAGAAGGGCCTGGGAAACCTCACCGATGCCGACATCGACCGGGCGGCCTCTTCCGAGCCGTCTGTCGTGTACGGCTTCAACGTGATGTTGCCGACGGCGGTCGAGGCGGCGGCCCGCGAGAAAAACGTGGCCTGCAAGACGTACAAGGTCATCTACGAACTCTTCGACGATGCGGTGGCCCGCCTGAACGGCCTCCTGCCGCAGGAGAAGATCGTGGAAGAGCTCGGCCGCGCCGAAGTGGCCGCCATCTTCCGGACCGAACCGGGCAAGATGATCGCTGGCGTCCGCGTCAAGGAAGGGAAAATCGTCCTCAATGCGAAGGTGCGCGTCTGGCGCGGCGAGGAGCTGATCGGAGACGGCCTCATCGAGACCCTCCAATCTGGGAAGACGAGCGTTAAGGAGCTCGCCGCCGGCCAGGAAGGCGGCCTCCTCTACAAGGGGAAGGTCAAGCTCCTCGCGGGTGACCGCCTCGACGCGTATACGGAAGAGATGAAGGCGCGCAAGGTGGAAACGTTCCGGGTGTAACGTAGCGTAAAGGAGATCGGGAACCATCCCGGTCTTTTTTGTCGTGCGGATCGGTCTTGATATACTGGTCCCGTATGCGTTCCGAGTCAGCGCCATGCGATTCGCCCTCTCCGGCAGAGCGGCGGTCGCTCAAACCTCCGCGACCGTCGGCGGAGCTTCGGTCGCCCGGCCGCCTGCATGGCTCCCGGGCGAAGGCTGCGACAGCCCTGTTTTTGGCCTGGAACGCCCTTTCCGGCGTCACCCAATCGACCCGTGACGAGGAGCGTGAGGCGGCGACCGCCTTTCAGGCGAGCCCAGAAAGCCTCTCGCGCCAGCGCCGTGCCCGCTTCGAGGAAACGCTTGGGCCGGATTTTATTCGTAGACTGGACTGGCATGCGTCCCACGAGGCCTGGTCGGCGAAGACGCGTCGGTACATTGAGGCCGCGCCCGAACGTCGGGGATTCGTGAGCGGATTTGAGGCGTTGGGGTACGACAACGCGGCGATCGAGGCGGCCTTGCGCCAGGTCCTCCCCAAGGAATGGTTGAGCCGCGCCAATCTGACAGAGATCCGCCTAGGGCGGGCGATCGACGACCTTCCGCAAGGGTACGACCAGACCCGTGCGACCGAAGGGGAGTGCCGCTACAACCAGGGTCCGGGATATTCTTCCCCGATCCAGCTCTTCGCGGATGCCTTTCGTGGGATGCCGGAGCCGGTACGTTCCCAACGGGTCCTGCTCGCCCTTCTGCATGAGGTCGCACACGCGAACGCTCCGGGTGTTTCGATGACCGCTCCCGCCGCGCAGAGGGAAGCGCAGGCCGATTGGCTCGTGGCCCGCGTCCGCTCCATGCAGCGTGCGCCCTATGAGATCGGGATCCGTCGGGTTTCGCATTGGGGCCACCAGGTCCGGAGCCTGTCGCGGCGATGGTTAGGGGACCGGTATGCGTATCCTGAAGCGGGTGAGGGCGCTCTGCCGTTCGGGTATCCAAACACCGTGCACGGTCGCACGTCCCAAGAGACTGCCCGACTTGCCTTTGACGAACTGTTCCCGGAAGTCATTTCGATTGCGCTCTCCTTAGAGCTTCCAGATGAGGCGTTCGTTTCGGATGCCGCCTGGGAACGGGAGGTCGCCGCCCGACTCGCGGAAGGACAGGCTGCCCGAGTCGCCGATACCTCCGAGCGTGTCGGTCGCGCGTTCGAGGACGCGCTCGCCCATGCGCGATTCGTTCGCCAGGCGATCCCGGACGTTCGTGAGCGGAGTTGGAACCTGCAGCGCCTGCTCCGGCGCGGTCACCTGTTCCGTCCCGACCAAAATCCATTACCGTCTTGGCCTGAAAATCGCCCGCTTGCCAGTGCTCCCGCGAAGGGCTAGCATCACCCTGTTACTCGTTTTTTCTCCGCTCGTATGGAACATACCTTCACTGACCAGAATTTCGCGCAAGAAGTGCTTTCGTCCCCCGTGCCGGTCTTGGTGGATTTTTGGGCCGAATGGTGCGGCCCTTGTCGTGTCATGGGTCCGATCATCGAAGAATTGGCCCAGGAGATCGACGCCGCTAAGCTCAAGATCGGCAAGCTGAACGTCGACCAGAACATCGAGACTCCCGGGACGTATCGCGTCATGTCGATCCCCACGATGCACGTCTTCAAGGGCGGGCAGATCGTCGAGACGATCGTCGGATCGACCTCGAAAGCCGAACTCCTCAGCAAGCTGGGTCCGTTTTTGGCCTAGGCTATGGGTCCGGTCCAACAGGTCGTCATCATCGGTTCCGGCCCCGGCGGCTGGACGGCGGCCATCTACGCCGCCCGCGCCAACCTCGCGCCGGTCCTCTTCGAGGGGCCTGAGCCTGGTGGCCAGCTCATGACGACGACGGAGGTGGAGAATTTCCCTGGCTTCATCCAAGGGATCCAGGGCCCTGAACTCATGAAGATCCTGCGCGAACAGGCCAAGCGTTTCGGTACGGACGTCCGCAGCGAGCGGGTCAACGCCTTGGCGCGCCAGGCAGACGGTTCCTTCTTGGTGACGCCGGAGAAAGGCGAGCCTTTGGTCGCAAAAACCGTGATTCTCGCGACCGGGGCCACGGCCCGTCGGTTGGGTCTTGCATCGGAAAAAGCTTTATACGGCAAGGGCGTCTCCGCCTGTGCCACCTGTGATGGCTTCTTTTTCCGCGGGAAAAAGGTGATGGTCGTGGGTGGGGGGGATAGCGCCATGGAAGAGGCGACGTTCCTCACGCGGTTTGCGGAGGAGGTCACGATCATCCACCGGAAAGACGCCTTTCGCGCCTCGAAGATCATGCAGGAACGAGCCCTCCAGAATCCGAAGATTCAGGTGCTCTGGAATCGGGAGATTACGGAGATCCTTGGGACGGACGTCGGCCATGTCACCGGAGTCCGTCTCCGCGACACGACGGGCAACGGATCGGAAGAGGAGCGCCCGATCGATGGCGTCTTTGCCGCCATCGGCCATGAGCCGAACGTGGAGCTGGTGAAGGGGTGGGTTGACCTCGATGAGCATGGGTATATCCGTACGACGCCCGGAACGACGCAAACGAACGTCCCCGGCCTGTTCGCCTGCGGCGACGTCCAGGATCGCTTGTATCGCCAAGCGATTACGGCCGCCGGGACGGGGTGCATGGCCGCCCTCGAGGCGGAACGGCATCTCGCGCATTAGGTCGTAAGACACGCAAACCGTGCATAATCACAAAGCCCCCGATCGGGGGCTTTGTTAAGCTGACACGACCAACGCTGGAGCAATCCGCACCCAAGAAACCTTTTCAGAGGAGAGAGCGAGTCCGGAGACCAGCGTCATCCTGCAAAAAGGTTCCATGCTTGTCGTGGATGCGGATTGCTGCAGCGCTTGTCAAAGGGGGAAACGGAGCGGGGGTCTCAGGGCGGGAACGATATCAGAGGTTGGAAAGACTGTCAAGGTCTCCAAACTACAACAACATCGACAGGGGAATGAACGTCAGTCGTCTCATTTCACCAGATCCCGCCCAGTCTGTCAAGGGGCGTATTTTTTGGCTTTATCCAGCGCTATTCTGGCCACTCGCGTCGACGCCTTGCGCGGGGGTCGTCGGGGCGCTTCCTGGGGCGACGCCTACGAGGCAGACAGCCTGCCAGGGGCGATAGACGCTCGTGAAGGTGGTAGTGGCCATCTGGCCGTTGGCGTACTGGACCGCGTAATCGAAGCGGGCGGTGGCGCCGGCATGCTCACTTTCCGTGCATTTGGTGGTACCGACGGGGATCTCCGTCGTCTCGATGAGCTTCTTGGGAGGGGCGGGGATGGCGCGCGTGACTACGGGGTCGGTCGTGCTCGCGACGCGGCCGTCTTTTGTTCCCCACATGAGGAAGCGCAGGGTGTCGCCGTCACGCTCTTGCGTGATCAGGAGCCAGTTTGGGGTGTCGTTGCGGAATTTGAAGTCCAGGTCGGGTTCGTAGATACTCGCATCCGTTCCCATGGGCTCGTAGTAGCGGACGCGGTAGCTGTGGTTGCGGCGTTCGGTGATGGGGAGGCCAACGTTGAGGGCGCTGCGGAACACGGTGGTGCTTACTTGGCAGAGGCCCCCGCCGTATTCGGGGATGGTCTTGTTCCCCTTGATGACGAGTTCAGGGAGCCAGCCATTCTCGCCGTCGATCTTCCCGAGCGTGGTGAGGGTCGAGAATTCCGCCCCGGGGGCGACGAGCGTCTGGTTGATCTTGCTGGCCCCGAGGGCGATGTTTTTACGGCGGTTGCTGGGGGAACCGGCGAAGTTCGAGACGCCCTGGCCGAGGAGTTCGCGGATGCCCAGGCGTTCCGCGTCGGGGCCTTCAAACGTCGCGTAGACCGTGTCGATGGTGGTCGTGGCGACGCGAGTGGCGGGTTCGGCGGCATCGAGGGCGCGGACGATGCTTGCGAGGGTCGCATCAAGATTCAGTTTCTGGCCACGGGTCGGCAGGGTGAGGCTCGTGACCGTATGCTGTTCGTTTACGGTCAACGAGCCGTTGAGCGGTTCCTGGAGGCGGGTTGAGGGGAGGGCGTTGAGGGCCGCTTCCACGCGTTCCCGGTTGAGGCCGAGCGTAACGGTCGAGGCAGTGCCTGAAGCCGTGCGGACGACTTCGGTCCAGGCGGCGAGGGTGGCGGTGTTCAGGATGGTATCGGTCCCGCCGCTCTTGAGTGTCACAGGAGCGCTGGCCCAGCGTTGGGCTTGGGGAAGGAGCGCAGAGAGGGCTTCCGTGCTGGGAAAAGGGGCGGGTTGGGAGGTGAAGGGGAGGGGTACCGGCGCGTCGTCGCCGTTGCGGATGGCTTGCATGATGCGGTCGGCTGCCGCCGTCAGATCGAGCTCACGCTCGTCTTTGGCGGGCTCAATGCGGACCCGGGTCGCTTCTGGGCTGGATGCGTCTGATTCGAAGCGGAATTCGGCGGGTTGGGCATGTTGTGTCCAGCCCGCGCGGGCAAGCGTGGACGCGAGATCCGAACGCAGCGCCTCGGGATCGGCCATGATGGCGTCCGTCAATTGGAGGGACGGCTGTTGCCAGCGAAGGGAGATGGGGGCGTAAAAAGACGCAGCCTTCGGGTCGCGGCCATTCTGGAACGCCTGATCCCAAAGGTACTCGCCATTGACGAGGAGGGAGGGGATTTCGAAGCGAAGCCGGTCCGGCGTGCCGGCCCGTTCGAGCGTGAGCGGGCGTAGGCGTTGGAGCAGGGCGAGACGGCCCGTTTCGGTTTGGGCGAGGAATTCGGCCTTCGTCAGGCCGCCGACCGGGGCGCCATCCAAACGGACGCCCGGGAAGATGCGGTCGCGGTAGAGGGTGTGGTAGGCACTGACGCCAATGACGTGGAGGGTCAAGACCAGGCCGGCACCGAGGAGCAGTTTGCCGGTGCGGGAAGCAGGGGCGGTCATGGGGTGGAGGGGTTCAGGAGCTGGTTCAGGAGGGAGCGGGCGACGGAATGGGGAAGCGGCTGGCCGGCCGGAGCGGGGATGGCAAGCAGGCGGATCTCTTGACCGACAACGGGCGGGTGTTCAAAACATGACAAGGGAAGGGAAATGGGCGCGCCGGTTGAGGGCTCGAGCGTAACGGTTGTGTCGGTTACCGTCTGAATGCGGAAAACGGCCATACTAGAAGGAGGATGGGGATTCCTCGTCAAGTGCCCGCACGACAATCTTCCGGCCATGGGGACGGA
>CAZIMD010000001.1:24944-35584 GCA_964540365.1 uncultured Gammaproteobacteria bacterium | reverse complement strand
GATGGGGATTCCTCGTCAAGTGCCCGCACGACAATCTTCCGGCCATGGGGACGGATGGGGAGCCGGATCTCGAGGACGCCATTCTTGAGCGTGGCTTCGGTTTGGGTCTCGTCGACGTCTTCGGGAAGGAGGACGCTGCGGCTGAAAGCGCCCCAGTAGCATTCTTGGAGGAACTGGTCCTCGCGGTCGATGCGTTCCTCGTGGCGGCGCTCGCCGCGGATGGTGAGCAGGTCGTCATTGACGCTAATTTGCAAGGCATCCGGTTCGACGCCTGCGATGATCGAGCGTATGACCAAGGTCGAGCCGCGGCGGAAGACGTCTACGGCGAGCTGCCCTTCATCGGCGGGGGTGAGCCAGTCGGAAGGGGCGGTTGGGGCGGGGGCCACGGGCATATGTGGTGAGTATACCCGTTGCATGATCATTTTGCCAGCGCCGAATGTGGCGTGATGTTCCCATCTGGAGACGGATCCGAAAACGCGCGGACGCTTCATCGTGACGCGTGAACGGATGTGCTATCATGTGCCCATGCCTTCCCTGTTCGTTTCGAGAATGCGTGACGCCTGGCAGCGATTGGACCATGGGCAGCAAATCTCGCTGTCGATCTTGGCCCCGTGTGCCGCGCTCACCATCATCCTGATGGTGGTGTCGTTCCGTGCGAGCGTGGTGATGCCGTTTCGTGCCCCAAAAGCCCTGTTGAAGCAGTCTGAGCGTCTCCTTGCCGAGCAGCGGGCCTTGGCGGAGCAGGCCCAGCGGCAGGCGGCGAACAAGGATACCGACGGTGATGGGCTTACGGACGATGACGAGGCGCGAACCTTCCGCACCTCGCCGTACCTGGCGGATAGCGATTCGGACACGATTCCTGATGGGGAAGAGGTGCGGCGAGGGACGGACCCAAACTGTCCGCCGGAACGTGACTGTTATGGGTATACCGGCACGAACCCGGACGGGATCCCGCAGACCGTCGCCACACAACCGCCCACGTCGACGGTCAACCTGGGCGCATTGGAGGTGCCAAAGCCGCCGAATGAGATCACGCCGCCGGAAATTCGCGCCTACCTGATCCGCAACCGGTTGGCGGTTCCGGCGCAAGTGGATGCGCTTACTGACGAGGCTGTGATAGAATTGTATGGGCGCGCGTACGGGGACCTTGTGGCCGCCCAGACGCCCAGCGCTCCTCCCGGAGCCCCGATGGCGATCCCGACCCCCGCTTCCTCAACCGACCCCCTCTCTAGCCCTTCCCAGCCCTCTACCCCGTAGCTTCGTATGCAACGACCTTTCCTCTTCCGTCGCCTTGCCTTGGCGATCGTTGCCCTCACGCTTGTATTGCCGACCATCGGGTTGATGGGGCCCTCGCGTGCGCTGGCCGCTCTTGATGGCCCAACCATCAAAGACAAGTTGCCGACGCCCGGGGCGACCCCTCCCGTAACGATCGGGGCGAACATCCCTGAGCAGATCAACGCGGTATATGAGAATATCCGCTGGGAAGTGATCGGTGCCGGCACCGTCGCCTTCGTGAATGCGATGCAGATGTTCTTTGGGCAGCTTGCGTATGATGCGGCGGATTATTTGGCTACGGGTGGGAAAGGGCAATCTGCCTTGTATTACAAAAAAGGGTTTCAAGAGTATCTGCAAGACGTGGCCGGTTCGGCGGCGGGCGAATTCATCGGGTCATTATCGCAAGCCTCCTTTTTTCAGACCGTCGGTTTCGACCTCTGCCGTCCGCCTGACCCGCGGACCCTGCTCCGCATCCAGCTGTCTTTGGGGCAGTTTTTGCCGAATGCGCCCGGTGGCGCGTACCAGCGTCCACAGGCGCGGTGTGATTTCAATGACGTGGTGAACAATTATGAGCAGGTGTACCAGACGCTCTCGAATGGGGAGATCCTGAGCAACGTCGAGGCGAACCTGAACACGAATGCCAATGACCTGGGCGTCTCGTTCATGATCTTCAACCGTGCCCAAGAGTTCATTTATCGTCGCCAGGATGCCTCCCAGCAGGACCGCAAGGAAGGGGAAGGGTACCAGGGGCTGCGCGACATCATTTCCGGGCGGATCAAGACGCCTAGCGAGACCATCCGCGAGCAGGCAAACCAAGTGCTCGTCAAGGACCCTAAGGCAAACCAGGAGCAGATCAACACCTTCATCCTGAGCCAGGCATGGGAAATGGGGCCGATCCGCCTTGCCATGTATACGGCTTCGGTATTCGTGAATACGTTCGCGTCGCGAATGATCACCCGGGTCATGCAAGATGGCATCGGGATTTTCGATATTACGCGGAGCCGGGCGCTGATCGGGTTGGGGGACGGGCCCGATGACCTGCTCGTCGGGAACCGGGATGACGTGCGTAAGGCGTATCTCGACCTACGGACACCGAACCTGTTCCGTGACGTAGCCTATGACGTCATTTCAGAGATGCAGGCCTGTCCCGAAAACCGGGGGACCTGGAACTGCACGATCGATGAGGGGCTTGCCCAGGCGTTGCGTTCGCAGGGCGAATCGGGAACATTCACGATCCGCGAGGCGCTCGAGCGGAATTTCTTGCAGGCCGATTGGCGGCTGTTCTCGGCCGAAAATACGCGTGAAGAGAAAGATCCGCTTTGTTATACCTACGGGTACTGCGTTGGGAACCTGCGGAAGCTGCGCCTCATGCGTATCTTGCCGGTCGGGTTCGAATTCGCGGCGAACGATCCCAAGAACATTGCCCGTTGTGGAACGGACCAGGGCTGCGTGACCCTTGGTGAAGTGGTGGCAGGATTTACGGACTGTAACGCTCGTGGAGAGAAAGATGATACCCACCCGTGGTGCAAGCTCATCGATCCGAACTGGGCCATCAGCGCCCTGCCTCAGCAGTGCGCCTTGTCTGGGTATGGGGACGTGATGCTGGGCGGAAACCTGCCGCAACGGCGTGAGGAGTGCCAGGATATCCAGACCTGTCTGCAGCGGAATGATCGTGGGGAATGCGTGGGAGGATATGGGTATTGCGTGGCCGAAAAGACGGCGTACCGGTTTGGCGGGGAGGAATGTACGCCCCGGTTCGCGAGCTGCCGCACCTACACGGCACGCACGAGCGAAGAGCCGGTGTCCTATTTGCGCAACACCTTAGATTACGGCAACTGTTCCGAGGATACGGTCGGTTGCATGTGGTACGCCACGAAACGCGACCCTTCGGGCGGCCGGTCAAACGGCTGGATCGGGACCCCGAGCTCCGGCGATCGCGTGTATTTTGACCGTACGATCGAGACCTGTTCGGCCGAGGGGGAGGGCTGTACCCGTCTCTTGGCCGTGCGTCCGGGGGCACAGGCGTTAAACCTGATCGCGAACTCATCCTTCGAGCGTGTCGGTACGTCCGGGAATACGCAGGAGGCGTGGTCTCCGTTTTCCGGTTCAGAGCGTGCATACGTACGACCGTTGCCATCAGAGGGGGAAGCGGCCGCGAACGGCGCCCTGTCAGGGACGTTCGATGGGGGGTTCCGCGAAGGGTACCGACAAGTCGTCGACCTTGCGCCAGGACGGACCTATGTCTTGTCCGGGTTCGTGCGCGGGACGGGCGGTCCGGCTCCAAGCGCGACCATTGCCCTGCGCCAGTATCGGAACCGGGCGGATGCCTTGGCACGACGTTCGGCATTAACGGAGGCGGAAATCCGTCGGGACTATCGGACGGTTGATTGCCGGACCGTTTTATCCGTTCCCAGCCTGGAGGGGGCGATCTTAGTCGCCCCAGGCCTGACGGGTCGCTTCAATGCGAGCTGGTCCCGTGTCGAATGTGCCTTTACGGTCAACGCAGCCACGCGAGCGGGCGAGGTGGTCTTGCAGGGGAATGGCGTTCTCGTCGATGCCGTCCAGCTCGAGGAGGGAAGCATTGCGTCGGCCTATGTTGATGGGATCGCGAACGGGTTAGAGCAGGTGTACCACAAGGTCGCACCAGATGAGTTCGCCTGCACCGGCGATGCTTCGGATAGCCCATTGTGCGCCAACTACGCGAAGGTCTGCCGTCAAACGGAAGCGAGCTGTAACGGGTATACCGACCTCAATAGCACTTTGCCGGAAGTCGCGGCCCAGCTTTCGCCGAATGACAGCTGCCCGGCGGCCTGTGTCGGCTATGCGGAATACCGCAAGCTTTCCTCGCCGTTTGACCTGGTCCAGAGCAGCAATGCGGCCTTGAACGATGCGACCGAGCCGCGTTCCGCCTTCTTCATCCCATCGACGGCTGAGCAGTGTACGCAAGAAGCGGTCGGTTGCGAGGAGTTCACGGTCGTGGATGGGGCCCAAGCGGGTGGGGAAAATCGTGAATATTATACGTCCCTGCGTTTCTGCGAGATGCCGGCCGAGGATACGGAGACGTATTTCACGTGGGAGGGTTCGGATTCGGCGGGATACCAGCTGCGGACCTGGAGCTTGAAGAAGCGTACGGCGACGAATTTGGGGATCGCCCCACCGGATGGCGAGACCCTGAGCGACGGGGCGGGCCCGCGCATCGTCATCAAGCCGTCAGGGGAGCTGTTTCAGGAAAAGAATCCCCAAGATTGTAATGATGCGAACTGGCGTACGGGTCGGGACCAGGACTGTCGGCAGTTCTATAACGCCGCCGGTCGCGTATTCTATCGCTACTATTCCCAGACGGTCCTATCGACGCCGGATTGCCGCACCTATCGCAAGGCAAGCGCGTCCGAAGATGATTGTCGCAAGACGGGCGGGCAATTCCGTGCCCAAGAGCAAGCGTGTCTCTACCAGGCATATGCTCCTGAAAGCACGTCCTGTACGGCGAATTACGCCGGTTGCCGTGCCTACGCCGGTGCCGAAGGCGGTAACTTGTTGAACGTGTTTTCCGCAAATGGGACCTCGACTACGGCCGTGACGAACGCGACCGTCTCTTCGGAGTCGCTGCTGGTGGGGGACCGTTCGTACCGGACCGATGTGGCGGCGGGTGGGCGCGAGAACGTTTCGGTGCTGTACCCTTCGACCGCTTCCGGCTTGTATCGCGTTTCGTTCTGGGCAAAGGCGAGCGCCTCGTCAACGGTCGTCGTGAGTGCCATGCGGCCTACGGGGCAGGACGCCCGTGTCGTCGGAACCTTGCGCCTCACCCCCGAATGGCAGCGGGTGACTTTTGGAACCTTTGAGGGCGTCCCAGGCAACCGGACCGTCTTGACCTGGACCGTTTCCGCGCAGCCGTCGTCCGCGACCGCCTTTTTCCTGGATGAGATCATCGTGCAGCAATTGCGTGACGTGGTCTTCGTGCGCGAGGGGACATGGCAGACGCCGAACCAGTGTGATGAGAACGCCTATGGCGTGCCTGAGCCCCAAGCGATGGCCGGTTGTCGCGAATATCGCGATCGAGAGGGACAAACCGTTAATGCCCGCCAGTTTTCGCAGCTATGCCGTCCGGCAGCGATCGGTTGTCGCGAGTTTATCGATACGCGTAACTCGCCCGATCCCTATCGCCAGAGCTTCAGTTTAGAGGATGGAGCGGCGCCAGCGGTCACGGAATACCCTGCCGACCGTTACATTTACCTCATCGACGACCGTAGCAAGCGTTGTGACGCGGCGAACGCCAGCTGTCAGGCGTTCGGCAAGCCGGTCTTCAGCGCCGATCGCCAGTCCGTAACGAGCTTCGAGACCGTATACCTCAAGAACGCGGTCGAGAAATACGCCGAAGGGTTGTGCCGTCCATCCGAACTCTATTGCGAGGAATTCACGACGAGCGCCGGCCGTGAGTACTTTAAGGACCCGCAGAACCACCTCTGTGAATACCGCGAGCGGGTCAACGTATCGGGTGTGGCGGGCATTCCGAACGGGACCTATAATGGCTGGTTTGTCAAGGGCGGAACGTCTCCTTGCTATCCGAATGCGCTCGGATCGGGCCAGACGTTCCAGCTCCTGAATGCGGGCGACGCCGCTCCGTTGCCGGGCTACCAAGGGTGGGGCGGGCTATGTCCAGAGCAAGAGTCCGAGTGCACGGAATTCCGTGACCCGAATGACAAGCCGACCCCCGGTTCCTTGGGCCGACCGTATTACTTCATCAATAACGAGGCGATTGATACGCGCTCCTGTAATGGGGTGGTCGATCCCGCTCGCGGCTGCGTCCCGCTCCGAAACATGTCCGATGCGCGCCTGCTGTACAGCACGGAAGCGACGTTGCAGCGGTATCAGTCCGAAAATCTTCAGCCGGTGCCCCCGGTAGATTGCCAGGCGAACCCTTCGCAGGCCGGATGCGGATCCGTGCGGACGGGCCGTTGTATCGGTACGCGGGTCACCGACCGGTTTGCCCCGGAATATGCGTCCGTCGGTGTCGATGGGGTTGGCCGTGGCGCGATCATCGGCGTGAACCGTGCCCAGACGACGAGTTCGACCTATATCGGCGGGAGCTGTTCGCAAAACAGCGATTGTACAACCGAAGCCGCGCCTCGTTCGAGCGGCCGGACCTTCAATTACACGCTCCTGGGCCAGACGTTTGAAACGTCCGAATTCCAGTCCCGTGTCGCCGATATTCGCTGTGACCGTCCGTCCCTCAATGACGCGAACGCGATCGTCAAGGTGCGGGTGGACCGTGACTGTGCCCAATGGCTTGGGTGTGCGACCGGTGAGACGGTGTACGATCCCTCCACGAATCGGTATCGAGAGATCTGCACGAAGGTGGCCATGTGTGATCGAGCGGCAGAACAGGGCGGTTCGGCGAACTACTGCAGCAGTTACGTCAACCGGAATTCCACGACGACCGAGCCGGTGCTGACCGCTGGGGCCTTCTTTGACGCGAAGCAATACACCTCGCGTCCGACGGGCATCGGCGCGCGCGACTATTCCGGATATTCGATCCCGAACGCGTTCCAGATCGTGGATCTCCAGTCGCGGTCCATTTCACAAGAAACCGCCTTTGGGGCGCAACGTTCGCTCACGGAACGGCGCCTGGTGGTGGCCGTGAAGATGCCTCCCGTTCAGCAGGCACCTGGGTCCGTCTTCGTCCATACGATCCCGCCGACGCGTGCTACGCAGGCGGAAATATTGCCCAGGACCGATCCGGCATATACCTCAGCACCTGAAGGGATGCTGTTGTGTCGACATCGTGGGACGGGTCAGATCGGCTATTTCCTTCGTGATGAGGCCTTGCGTCCTGGGCAGGAAGTCAACTGCTACCTTGCCTTGCAGGGGAGCGGCGGCATCGGACAGTTTATGGGCTTGCAGAGCCGATTGAGCGTCTCGAGCGGGGGGCAGGACATCTTCTTGGACAAGGCCTATCCGAAATCGCTCTGCCGTGCCTATCCCGAGTCTGACGCTCCGTTCGGTTCCGATATCGTGACCTCCTGGGACATGTCAACCAACCCGATTCGGCCTAAGCAGGTCCGCTCGGGGTATGAGAATGCCTATGCCTGCGCATATGGGGAACAGTGTTCCTGCTCTTACAAGCGGGTACAGTATCCCGGCAGCCCGGCACCGCTCTTCTTCGCGGCGAATTCGCAGGCCGTGCCGCCCGGGATCTGTATCGGCGGACCGCGAAATGGCCAGTCCTGCTTGCCGTCCGAGGTTTTCGACATCTCATCTTCGACCTCTACGGCCGCCAAGATCGCCGAAGCGGCCAATAATAACCAGACATGTGGGCCGGCGGCAGGTGGCGGGCGCTGCGTCGCCTTCTCCAGCGCCGAGATTGTTCGTGGGGTCATGGGTTCCTGTCTCGAATATGACACCACGCGTTCACGCGGCAAGCCCGGAGAGGAGACATATGCCTGTCTCGCGTGGAACCCGTCGCCGATTGTCGGCGGGCAAGAGGACCCGTACCGCTATGTCCAGACGGCCGGGTATTTCCCGCCGCAGAACTCGGGCCAGTACTACTGCACGTCAAAAGCTCGTGCGCCGAAGAGCTTCATGTTGGCTGATTACAGCTTTAGCTATCTCCCGAGCGGCGTGACGAAGATCGGGTACGATGACGCCCTCGTTTCTGACGGCAACAGCGGCGCGGAAGGGAATGATTCCGGAGCGTATTTCGGCGGGATGAAGCCTCAAGGAAGCCAGGCTGCCGCCCAATGTGAAGACGCGGATGACGACCAGGACGATGATGGGCCCTTCGACAAGGATTATCTTGGGGTGCGTCTCGTCGCAACCGGCCGCGGGGAAGAGATGAACTACACCGAAACGTTCTACGGCCTCAGCCCATCCGCGATCGCCGCTTCCACCTTTGGCGTCGGGCGGCGGGAGGACACGACTGTGACCCAGCGGCAACAGGCCCTGTATGAGCAAAACATGAGCTACATCGAGGTCCGTCCGTTCCAGAATCCGAACGGCAACGGGCGCCTCGCGTGCGGATATCAAGCGGATTGGGTCGATGGGGTCCAGGTGGACGACTACGATGATCTCGAAAAGACGGGACCAGCCGATCGCCAGTGGCGCTCCGCATTCTTCTCCGAAGCGGACCTCCAGACCTACCTCACCCGCGGATCAGAGTCGGTCTTGGCGGGAGCCGGTGACCGCCCCATCAAGATGCCGTGCGTCAGTCTCAGCGATGGTACGGACACGGGTGATCGCGCAGAGCTTCCGGAAGGGAGCCAGTGCTACTACAAGACGTGGGAAATCGGCTATCGGTCCTCGGATAAGAAGAAATTCGTCGCGTTTCAGCCAAACACGGCCGGCTTCACCGCGCGTGATCGGGTGAGCGATGGGTTCCAGGGCATCACGTCTCCGGTGTATGAAGCGTGTGAGAGTGAAAAGCCGTACTACGCGATCCGCGCCGTCTTCCAGACGGACGCCGCCACGCAGCTTTCGGAAGACCGCATCACCTCGCGTGACGTACGCGGCCCGTGGCGACTTATCGGCTTCTGGGTATCGGCGTGTGCGGGCAAGTCCACCTTCGACAACCGGTTCATCTACATGAACGTACGCTTCCAGACGGCGGATATCTGCCGCGACCTGGCGGAAGTGCGCTCAAAGGATTCAAACCAAGACGCCGCCTTCACGGATCGTGTCTGGCGCGAGTCGAAGTATTCGGTGCCGCGCTTGGGGATCCAGTACGGGCAGTCGTACGCCCCGTTCTCCAGCGCGCTCAACACGGGTCCGGCAGGGGAAGATCCGCTCTACCAGACGGGAGGCAAGCTGGCCGGAAGCTCCTCGATCCGACCACCCACCTTCCTTGCGTCCGGATATGACACCTACTACGGCGTCGCAGGACTCGGGTCGCCGAAAGATCGGTACGCGTACCTATCCAACCTGTTCGCGCGCATCTATCGGGTATATCGGTATAACGAACAAACGATCTCGGCGACAGATCGGGTCTGCGTGACAGGCGTCAACGCGGGTCGCAAGTGCGTCCCGGACGCTCCGGCCGGCACGATACCTCCTGCCAATGGGGTAAGCGTTGACTGCCGAGCCATCACCGGCTCCGGCGCCTGTAATACCGCAGAACCGCCTCCGGCTAGCCTGAGGGTGTGTAACGCCCTCTCTGGAATCAATGCCGGGCAGGCGTGTGGAGCACAGCCAGAAAGCTGCCACCTGTATGCGATGGACCCCCGTCCGACGACGCGCGTGCCGCGGCCCCTTCTTGGATCTTGTCAGATCCAGTCGGGCTGGACGCGCGACGGATCCGTCTATCGGCGCGAGGGAGAGCGGCATGACTATTCCCCGCGTGATGCGGCGGGTGCGGGGGCGTTCCGATGTGCACCGGGTTCCGTAAAACAGCGTCCTCATCCCACTTCTGGAGGTGTGGCTGCCCCTGAAATTCTGGTCGGATTGACAGGCAGAAATGAGCCGTCTAATGCTCGGACGTTGACAGCAGAGGGCTACGGATACATCGGTCGGACTCCCGTGGGAACCACCGAGCCCCCTGCGGACGCGACATACTTCTGCACTCAGGAAAGCGAACTTTCGGAAGAATGCCCTCTCGAGGTTGTCGGTGTCTGTACGAAGCCGTCGGGTGCTGGCCCTCGTACCGCCGGGACCTGTACCGTGAGCTGGCAGGGCCAGCCATCAACTCCGACAAGTGTGTCCTGCTACGCGGATACAGACTGCTCCTTCGGAGCCGAGAACTTCTGGAGGAACCCGTCCGCGGCGCGTGTCCCTGCCGGCGAGCCGAGACTGGATGGAAAATACGGAATCGTTCAGGCAAGCCGTTCTACATATAGCCCTCTTACAGGCTGTGGCACGTCGTGTCGGATCAATAATTCCGACATGGGAATCACTTCGCATTTGTTCGTGAATGGAGCCGAATCCACTGCCCCGACCTTCGTCGCGGAGAGCTATCGGTTCCCTGGGCTTTCCCCCTTGCCGACGGCGCTCACGCGACCCATCCAGCTAACCCGAGCCTCGTGTGATGGGTTAACCGGCGATGCGCTGACTGCCTGCCAACTGGCGTCACCGCTCAGCTGTGAAGCGCTAGCCACCGCTGCGCAACGTACGGCATGTCGTGCTGATCCGGCTAGGTATTCGAGCGACAACTTGATTTCTCTCTCCGTCTCTCAGTACCAAATCGGTGCCTGCCAGCCCCTAACGGAGCTGCTCCGCGCCGCAGGCGATCAGGTCCAGGCCGGGACTTGTAGCGAAGGATCGGTGCGTCCTGGGACCCTCTGTGTCGCGTCATCGCCGTCCGCGAGCTTCCCGTACCAGCAATGGGCATCACCCGCCTCCACCTGTGGGGCGCTAGCCCCAACTGCGGGGGAAGACCGTTG
>CAZIMD010000001.1:0-24844 GCA_964540365.1 uncultured Gammaproteobacteria bacterium | reverse complement strand
AGCATCGACAGCACGCAAAGCAGCATCCCACTGCCGACCGACGTCACGCTGGGCTTCTACACCCCGTCGTACCTCGGCCTGCCGACAAGCCTCGTTCCAGAAGCCGCCTACGAGTACATCGACTATTACACGCCGCGCCCGCCGCGCATCGCGGCCCCGGCCAGCAATTGCCCGCCAGGTACCAGCTGCGGCGTGCAAGACCTCGATCGGTTCTCCTTCAGCGGCATCACCCAAGGCATCCTGAACGTGGTCGGTGGCCAATACCGCTCCACGATCAAGTTCTACGGGTGGGCCGCCCACGAGCAGATGGCCATCCGTCGCCTGACCCTCGATTGGGGCGACGGCACGGTCCAGGACTTCAACGATGTCAAGCTCAAGAACCACAAGCCGTTCTGCAGCGTACAAAAGGAATGCTACTCGCCGTCCGACGGCTTCACGGGCCTGACGTGCCAAGCTGACAACGATTGTCCGATCACGGCCCAAGCCTGTCGTGCGATGGGATCGTGCAAGGACAAGAAAAATCTCGTCTGCGGCCAGGACCGCGATTGCCGCCGCGACGGGAGCCAGGACACGTGTGAGTTCCGCGCCTTCTTCGGCAACAGCGCGGATGCATGTGAGGCGACCCCGTTCGAGTTCAGCCACGTCTATACGTGCGCTCCGAACGCCGCCAGCACGCTTCCACGCTGCAGCGGCCAGAACCTCGTCACCTCCATCGAAGTGCTGCCGACGCCGGCAGACGTGGTCGCCCCATCCGGTGGCCGCCCCGGAACCTGTTTCTTCGGCGGCGTTGATGGCTTCGTGACGGAGGGTCGACCGCGGCCCGTGTGTACCGCTACAGGAGACGCGGGCGCGGCGGAATGTCGCCGCCTGTATGGCTCCATCCTCGGGATCACGGACCTCAGGCGTGAAGGCGGGCAGATCCCGACCGCCGTCTATGACGCCATCAGCTGTGGCCCGCGTCCGGTATCGGCCGCTCCGGTGCTACGCACGCCAGAAGGCGCGCCGTTCATCACCCAAGCCCGATGCTCACGGGATACCACCCGCTTCTGCCGCAATGACAACGACTGCGCCGCAGGAGACCAGTGCATTGCCGCGGGCATCGCTCCGCCGAACGGCTGCTGGGACGACCAGAACGACGCCTGCCGCTTCACACCCCGTGTCTTCATCCAGGACAACTGGGGCTGGTGCACCGGCGAGTGCCGAACCGTAAAAACCGGCGAAATTCTGACAGATGCTCCCTCCTCTGGGGTGAGGCACCCATACGGTGGATGTTTCACGCCGGTACCGGTAGGGGCGCAAGACAATAAGGCGACCAGGTTGAATACGGAGGCCGGCAGTATAGATTCGAATACTCTTACCGGGTTCGATCGAGATACTCAATTATCGACAAAGTTAGAGTGTTCAATCGATCTGCCTGCTGGGCCCTTTGGTTCGACCGGTCCAAGCGCTAGACGCTCGTATCGCCCATGGATCGTTTTCCCGGGTTCGGTGCAGCTGCGTCCGCGCAATTAACACCAAATACACCGCCCATGGCGGTGTATTTGGCATCTCTAGAGTCGCAGGATATAAAAAAGACCCCCGATGGGGTCAGTTGCAGGCAGTGTTCAGCGAGTTGAACCGGCGAACCACCTCAGGCGTCGCTGCGCCCGCCAGGTAGTATCGGAACTCGAGGCTGCACCCGAGGGGTCCGATGCCGATCTCCACGGAAGGGGCGCGGTTCCGCAGTGCTCCGCGGTTCCAGTAGCAGGTCATGCCTGCGCATTCGGCGCAGAAGGGGCGGCCTGCGAACTCCGGAGGGAAGCCGCTCTCCTCTGACGGGAGCCCGTTGCAGATCCGGAAGAACCCTCGCTCGGAGAAGATGAACTCATCCGGGTAGGAGAAGCGAACCTGCCCGCTTGACGCCGTCTCGAGCCGCCACCCCGTCCCGATCGTGTTCCGGAGCCCCCCGCGCCCTTCCGCGTTCGCCTGGAGGCAGGGGACTTCGGCGTAGTCGACGCCCTCCGGCAGGTTGACCGAGCAGTGGTTCCTGCCCGGGCTGCAGCTCACGGCGACGGCCCGGCAGGCCGGCATCATGCCCGGAGGTGCGCAGAGCGTCTCCGGCATGTCCGACGCCTGCAGGTCGCAGGTGCAGCCGCTGGCTCCCGCGCACGTCGGGTTCCAGGGGTTCGGCTGGCACAGCATGCCGGCGCAGGTCTGCACCGGCTCGAGGCTCGGCCGGCAGATGGCCGCCGCCGGCGCGTCCCCGGTGGGGGGCACGTCGTCGGGCATGACCGGGACGTCGGGCGTCACCACCGCATCCGGCGGCGGCGGGACCCGATCGTCCCCGATGGGAGCGTCCGGCCTCGTCTGGACGTCGGGCATGGTGCTCGCGTCCGGACGGTCCGTGGTCGGGGGCTCGGCACCGCAGCCGAGGACCCCCATCAGGAAGACCAGGATGATCCTCTTCATTTTTTTATCCTCCGGTAGGGGGAGTTCTGTGGTGACAAGCGGCGAATCCGCCCGTCTGTGGAAAGAATACCAAATGCAGGGTATTACAGCAAGAACGGGGAAATTTGTCAATAGCTGGTTTACTCATTCCGATTGCGGGTGACGTATGGCTCAAAAAAAGACCCACCCAATCATGAAAAAGGTGAAAAAACAAAAAGGACCGCTGAGCGGTCCTGCATCTACCTCTCGTCCGTCCCATCTTTTTTTATGACGACAATGCTGCATTTCGTGAGGAGGGCGGCCAATGCCCCGACCGCTGCCAGCGCTGGCGCGAGGAGCGTCCCAACGGCGCCAATGACGAGGGGGATCTCCAGAACCGGCTCGCCGGATTCGTTTTTGATGATGATCCGCCGCGCGTTCCCGGCCTTGATCAGTTCTTTGACCTTCGCGAGCAGCTCTTCGCCGTTCACGCGGAACTCTTCTTGGGAGGGGGTGTGCATATGTTTCCGTTGTAGCCGGTTTCATTGCGGAAGGCAACCGGTCGCGGTCTAAGGCCCTTGCCCTATCGATCGGGGTAGCGTCGCGGTGTTCTGGTAAGGCCTGTTTTTGAGGACTGGCCTTCCTTGAGGGGTGGATTTATACTTGTAAGGAAGGGTCTTATTCACGCCGCTAACCTCCTCCATATGACGCTCAACATCAAGCACCGTGGCATCGAACTGACGGAAGCGATCAAGGCCTATGCCGTCGAAAAAATGCAGGACCTAGACAAGGACGGTGGGCTGATCGAACATCTTGACCTCGAGATCGGGAAGGGGACGAACCATCATAAGCATGGAGACGTGTTTTCCTGCCGTGCCCTCTTGCACATGCGGGCTGGAGACACCCTCCGCATGGATCGGGAAGCGAAAGACCTCTATAAGGCCATCGACAAGGTCCGTGACTTGTTAAAGGAAGCCTTGGGCGAACGGCACCGGGCACAAAAGCCGACCAGCGTCGGTTTGGAGCCGGCCCTCTTGCCGACGGAGTAGGCGTCACGCTCGAGCCGCGTCCCAGTGGACGTTTCGGGGCAAAGTGGGTACGATCCCCGGCGTATGTCTTTCTTGCAGAAACTGTTCGGCGACCCGAACGCGCGGGAGATCAAGAAAATCCGGACCCTGGTGGAAACGGCCGTTACCCCCCGTGCCGCTGAGCTCGAGCAAGCCTCCGATGCCGAGATAAGGCAAAAAACAGCTTATTTTAAAGAAAAAATCGCAAACGGGACGACGCTTGAGACGCTTCTTCCCGAGGCGTTTGCCGTGGTCCGTGAAGCGTCGCGCCGTGTTTTAGGCCAACGCCAATACGACGTCCAGCTGATCGGTGGCGTCGCTTTGCATCGCGGGACGATCGCGGAAATGCGCACCGGTGAAGGCAAGACGCTCACGGCAACGGCCCCGGTTTACCTGAACGCCCTGTCCGGGAAAGGGGTCCATGTCATCACGGTCAACGATTATCTCGCCCGCCGTGACGCCATTTGGATGGGCCAGGTGTACCACGCCTTGGGCCTGTCCGTAGCCTGTATCCAGCACCAGGGGAGTTTCCTATACGACCCCGCGTTCAGGCAGGAGCCCCAACATGATGCCGACCGTGACCAGACCGGTTCCTTCCGCGTCGACATGGATTATTTGCGTCCCGTAACCCGCAAGGAGGCATACGAAGCCGACATCACCTACGGTACCAATAACGAATTCGGTTTCGACTACTTGCGCGATAACATGGCGCAGCGCTTGGCTGACCGTGTCCAACGTCCGCTCCATTACGCCGTCATCGACGAGGTCGACTCCATCCTTGTTGACGAGGCTCGCACGCCGCTCATCATCTCCGCCCCCGCCGAAGAGGCTACGGACGTCTACTACCGCTTCGCCGAACTCGTTGCCCGTCTCGAAAAGGATACCGATTACAAGCTTGATGAGAAACTGCGCGCCGCCTCCATCACCGAAGAAGGGGTCGCCAAGATGGAGGGCTGGCTCGGCATCGAAAACCTCTATGTGCAGGGTGGGTTCAAGATGGTCCACCATCTCGAGCAGGCCCTCAAGGCGCATGCCCTGTTCCGTAAAGATAAGGATTATGTCGTCAAGGACGGCGAAGTGATCATCGTCGACGAGTTCACGGGCCGCCTCATGCCGGGACGTCGCTATTCCGAGGGGTTGCACCAGGCCATCGAAGCCAAGGAGCGCGTCAAGATCCAGCGCGAATCGGTGACGCTTGCGACCATCACCTTCCAAAACTATTTCCGCCTCTACGAAAAGATTTCCGGCATGACGGGGACGGCTGCCACCGAAGCCGAAGAGTTCCACAAGATCTACAAGCTTGACGTCCTTGCCATTCCCACGCACCGGGAGAACAAGCGTACCGACCTCCCGGACCGCGTCTACACCACCGAGCTCGGCAAGTTCAAGGCGATCGCGCGCGAGATCAAGCGCCGCCACCAGCTCGGCCAGCCCGTCCTTGTGGGCACGGCCAGCATCGAGAAGAACGAGGTCCTGCACGTCCTGCTCCAGCAGGAGGGCATCCCGCACGAGGTCCTGAACGCAAAAAACCACGAGCGCGAAGCGGAAATCATCGCGCAAGCAGGTCGGAAGGGGGCGGTAACGGTCGCCACCAACATGGCCGGTCGCGGCGTTGACATCCTTTTGGGCGGCAATCCGCCGGACGCCGCGATGGCAGAAGAGGTCCGTGCCCTCGGTGGCTTGTGCGTCTTGGGTACCGAACGCCATGAGTCGCGCCGCATCGACAACCAGCTCCGTGGCCGCGCCGGTCGCCAAGGCGATCCGGGGACGACCCAGTTCTTCATTTCCGTCGAGGACGACCTGATGCGTATTTTTGCCTCCGACCGCATGCGCCAGTTCATGGCCATGGGGATTCCCGAAGACGAGGCGATCGAGCACGGCATCCTCGGCCGGGCCATCGAATCGGCCCAGCGCAAGGTCGAAGGCCATCATTTCGACGTGCGCAAGCACCTCCTGGAGTACGATGACGTCCTCAACAAGCATCGCCAGATCTTCTATAAGAAGCGCTTCGAATTCCTCCAAGCCTCCGAAGCCCGTACCGAAGAAGGCGAGCGTGAGACGAAGCGCCAGATCCGCGCCTTTTTCCAGGGGCAGATCGAGACGCTCGTTTCCCAGCACGCCGTTGACGAAGATGTCTCCGCTTGGGATTGGCAATCGCTTGAAGACGGCCTGAAGGCTATGCTTCCGCCAAACGCCGACCTGTCCGCTTGGGGGGCTCTGCGCACCGCCGAACCGCAAGACGATCGCATTGCCCTTCGCACCAAGCTTTTGGATGAGGCGATGCGGCTCGTCGACCAGGCGTACGCCGACCTTGAGGCGTCCCTTCTAGATCCCGCCATCGTGCAAGACCTCGAAAAGACGGTTGTCCTGCGTCTCATGGACGACCTGTGGATCCTCCATCTCGAAGCGATGGACCACCTCCGCCATGGCATCGGTCTCCAGGGCTACGGCCAGCGCGACCCGCTCGTCGAATACAAGAAGGAGGGGTACCGTCTCTTCCACGAGTTCCTTGGGAGCGTTCAAGCGCGTGTTACCCATACGCTTTTCCATGTACAGGTGCGCCAAGCGCCTCCGGAAACGCACGAAACGACCGCGTAATAAAAACGCCCACCGATCGGTGGGCGTTTTTTATGTGATGGGCAGGCGTGCGGAAGCTGCCGCCCCGGAACCAAAAGCGCCCGAGGGGCGCTTATTTCGTGACGACTTCCTTGGCGAGCTTCTTCAGCGTCCGAAGCGTGCGGGCGGCGACCTTCACGCGTTGGCCGTTGATCTTGATCGTCTGGAGGTTGACGTTCTGGCGATGCTTGGTGGCGCGGTTCGAGTGGCTTCGGGATTGGCCAAAGTTAGCGCTTTTTCCGGTGAGGAGGCAGATGCGGGACATAGGGTGTTCAGAGAATACCGGAAGCTTATAGAAAAAAGGGTTTTTTGGCAAGAGCGAGGGAAAAATGGTTTTTGGAAAACCGTTAAAAATGGCCTCCCGGCCAGGGGGGGATGGGGCTGGCGCCCCATGCGACCCGCCTTTTCCCGCGGGGAGGGCCGGTCCCCGGCGGGCCAGACATCCTCCTCCGGGTACGCATCATTTTCTGCTGAAAATTTGCTCACGCTCGCACCGTCGCGCTCCGCGGGCCCCTCCGGAGGATGTCTGGCCCGCCGGGGACCTACGGGGGAGGGAAAGGAAGAAGAAAAAAGAAGAAGAACTCGGACGTGGGACGGGGCCTCGAATGGAATAGCTCCGCATTGTCATTGCGAGAAGCGCCTGGACGGCGCGATCCAGACCGGACATCGAGACCCCCCCCAAGACAAAAAGCCTATCTCCTTATAGCTGCCTTAGGCTATCCGTCTCTAACGCCTTTCCTCTTCCATTCTCCTGCAAAAACCACTTCCACCTCTTCGAGCCTCACTCCTGCGTATCCCGTTGGACGGGAGCGGAGAATCCCGTCATCATGGAGGGTGTCCTATGCTCTTGTCTCAGCTCTTCGTGGATCCGTGGTTAACGGTTGCGACCCTGGTCGCATTCTTGTTGGCGTTGTCGGTGCATGAGGCGTCGCATGCCTTGGCGGCGTTCGCGCTAGGTGATCGGACGGCGCAGCGCGAACAACGGCTCACTCTCAATCCGTTGGCGCATATCGATTGGATGGGGTTCCTGATGCTCATCACGGTAGGATTCGGGTGGGGGAAGCCCGTGCCGTTCAACCCGTACAATCTCAAATGGCAGCGCGTGGGTCCGGCGCTTGTGGCGGCGGCAGGTCCGACTTCGAATTTCCTGTTCGGGACGCTCGCGATCTTTCTCTTCGTCTTTTTTAGTACGCTTTATCCGCCGGGAAACCTGCTTCTCGTCTTCCTCTTCCTGTTGGCGATCATGAACATGCTCTTGGGCCTTTTCAACCTGATCCCGCTCCCGCCCCTTGATGGGTCCAAGGCACTGCTCGCGGCGCTCGCTTCCCCGCGCCATGCCCAGGCACGCCAGTTTTTGGAGACGCGGGGGCCCCTGATCCTCCTCGCCCTCGTGTTCATCGACCTCTTTTTCGGCATCAGCGTCTTCGGATGGTTGCGGACGGCGGCGGAGGCCCTGGTCCAGGGCCTGTACGGCCTGTTCACCTAGCGTTTTCCCTATGCTTGACCTGCTTCGTGGTTGGAACGAGCGTTCGTTTATGGGCTGGCGCGCGTTAGGCGTGCGCGTCGCAGCGATCGCGTTGGGGTGGGTGGTGTCCACGGCCATGTTGCGCCCGTCGGGCCTCGGGGAGGTGCCTTCCTTGGCGGTTTGGCTCCTTGTTTCCTTACTGTTGCTCGGATGGGTGTTGCTCCTGGCGCGTCTGACCGCCTGGATGGGCGCCTATCCTTGGCGTGCCGCCCTCGCCGGCTGGTCGCGCCTGCTTCCGTTGGCGCTTCTTGTTCCCGTCATCGATGCCGTTTGGCGCGGGGCCGGCGGCGGGGCTCTTTCGATGTGGTGGGTCGCCCCCAGCCGCTTTTTCGTGTGGCTTTTCTTGGGTCTCAACCATGAAGGGCTTGTTTCCCCCGGCTTGACGCTCCTCGTGCTTGCTTCGGCGGGATTCATTGTCTATGCCTTGCGCCAGCGCTCCGTCGCCTGGGTACGGATCGGCTTCGGGGGCATACTGGCCCTGATCGTTCCCTGGCTGGTCCTGGCGTTTCCCTCCCTTACCGCATGGGGCCGCCTTTCGAGCTATGGTACGACGCTCGCTCCCGCGACCCAGGTCGTTTCCCAAGCGTTCGATCGCGCCTGGGCCGCTTCCTATTGGTCCACGGGGTTCGAACGGTTCCTTGATGTCCAGCTCACGGCCCCAAACAGAGAGAACCACCAGCTTTTCGTGGTCTTCGCCTGGATCGCCGTGATCGCCTTGCTCGCCCCCTCCCTGTGGCCGCGCCGCCCCATGCGCGAGAGGTTCCACGCCGGCTTTGCGCGCCTCCCGATGGTGGTCGCCCCGTTGCTGGGTGGGTACGTCATGCATTTTACGAGCGTTCCCAGCCGCACGGCCCTCTCTTCGCTAGCCTTTTTTCTCGTGTTCTTCTACCAGGCGGCGCTCCTCACGGCGATCGCGGCCGCTCCTGAAGACGGCCTTGCGGAAGAACGTCAGCTCCTGGTCCCCTTGGCGCTGGCGGGCGGTTGGATCTTCGGGTGGGGGGCGCTCCTGGGGACTGTCGCGTTTCTCGGCCTTACGCACGCCATCCGTGCCACCGATGCATGGGGGAGGCATGCCTGCTGGCAGGCGGCACGGTGGACGCTGGCCTTTTTTCTCGGTTCCTGGCTTGCAGCGGGGGTTTCATTGCTTTTTTGGCGACCTGCCTTTGTTTTGGGGGTGTTCGGCCTCTGGCTCACGGTGGCCGTCGCCTGGCAGGGGATGGAGCGCTTCCAGGCTGGGCATGGGCTCGAGTGGGCTGGGAGGATCCTCCCGTTCCGGGTCTTCCGGGCGTGGTTGTTCGGCCTGTGGGCCGTCTCCCTCCTGGTCCTTTGGTGGGGGGTGGGGGTCTGGCCGTTTGCGTGGGGTGTCCTGCTTTTGGGGCTCCTGGGGCCCGCCGTGATGGTCTTTTTTACGGCCGAAACCCGTTCCCGACAGCTCGTTTTGGTGGCTTTTCCCGTGCTTTTGGGTCTGCTCCTCCATCCCGGGGTTTTCCTCCCTTGACGGCCTCCCGTTTCGTTGCTAGATTAGGCCCACATTAGACGTTTTTCCCTCCGCATGCCTACCATTAACCAGCTCGTTCGCCGTCCGCGGACGATCGCCAAACGGAAATCCAAGAGCCCTGCTCTTCAGTTTTCCATGGACACGCTTCACCGCAAGCGTACCGACCTCCGCCGTGGCGCGGGCTTTAAGCGTGGTGTCTGCACCAAGGTGACCACCATGACCCCGAAAAAGCCGAACTCCGCTATCCGCAAGATCGCGCGTGTCCGCCTGTCCAACGGGTCTGAAGTCACGGCATACATCCCGGGTGAGGGCCACAACCTCCAGGAGCACTCGATCGTCATGATCCGTGGCGGTCGCGTGAAAGACCTTCCGGGTGTGCGCTACCACGTCGTGCGTGGCGTCTACGATACGCAAGGCGTCGCCAACCGTCGCCGCGGCCGTTCCCTCTATGGGGCACGCCGTCCTAAGGCTGACAAGAAATAGTCTTCCCACCCTATGCGAGGCAAACAAGCACCGCGACGTCAGATCGCGAATGACCCGAAGTACAATTCCCCCGTGGTCGCCAAGCTCGTCAACTCCGTGATGCGCGACGGCAAGAAGTCCACGGCCCAGAAGATCGTCTACGCCGCCATGGAAATGGTCGAGGAAAAGATGAAGAAGCCCGCCATGGAACTCTTCGATGAGGCCATGAAGAACGTCTCGCCGACCGTCGAGGTCAAGTCGAAGCGCGTCGGTGGCGCGAACTACCAGGTTCCGCTCCAGGTGCGCGCCGACCGCCGCCAGCAGCTCGCCTTCCGCTGGATGATCACCGCCGCGCGCTCCCGCAAGGGCAAGCCGATGGCCGAGAAGCTCGCCATGGAAATCATGGACGCCGCCCAGAACCAAGGTGACGCCGTCAAGAAGAAGCAAGACGTCCACCGCATGGCCGAAGCCAACCGCGCCTTCGCGCACTTCGCCAAATAGTCCAAAGAACAACAGAATTTTGACGAGGCTTTCAGATCAGGCCGGCTCTCTGCATGTCAGATGCGGCCGACTGAATTTGGAAGCCTCTTCGCTTGACCCCCTTTCCCCCTATGCCCCGTGAATATTCCCTGAAAGATACCCGTAACTTCGGGATCATCGCCCACATCGACGCCGGCAAGACGACCGTCTCCGAGCGCGTTTTGTTCTACACCGGCCGCAAGCACAAGATCGGCGAAGTGCACGAAGGTGAAGCGACCATGGACTGGATGGAGCAGGAGCAGGAGCGCGGCATCACCATTACGGCCGCCGCCACGACCTGTTTCTGGAAGGGCCACCGCCTCAACCTCATCGACACCCCGGGCCACATCGACTTCACCATCGAGGTGCAGCGCTCGTTGCGCGTGCTCGACGGCGCGGTGACGGTGTTCGACGGCGTCGCCGGCGTGGAAGCCCAGACCGAAACCGTCTGGCGCCAGGCTGACAAGCACAACGTGCCGCGCATCTGTTTCATCAACAAGCTCGACCGCACGGGGGCCGACTTCTACAAGGACGTCAAGTCCATCCATGACCGCCTCACCAAGCGCGCGGTCGTGGTCCAGCTCCCGATCGGGGCCGAAGACAAGTTCAAGGGCATCATCGACCTCATCCGCATGAAGGCCGAAGTCTATCTCGATGAGATGGGCCAGCAGTTCGAGGAGGTCGAGGTCCCGGCCGACATGTTGGACAAGGCGAAGGAATACCGCGCCAAGATGATGGAGTCCATCGCCGAGACCGACGAGAACCTGATGAACAAGTACCTCGGCGGCGAGGAGCTCACGCACGAGGAACTGGTGGGCGGTCTCCGCAAGGCGGTCATCGCGAACCAGATCTATCCGATCTTGTGCGGTTCCGCCCTCAAGAACAAGGGCGTGCAATTCCTGCTCGATGCGGTGGTCGCGTACCTCCCGAGCCCGCTCGACATCCCGCCGGCCAAGGGACACGAGGTCGATGACGAAAACGTCGCCATCGAAGTGAAGCCGTCCGATGACGAGCCGTTCGCGGCCCTGGCCTTCAAGGTCATGACCGACCCGTTCGTCGGGAAGCTCATCTTCTTCCGCGTGTATTCCGGGCACCTCTCGTCCGGTTCCTACGTCATCAATACGACGACCGGCGAAAAGGAGCGCATCAGCCGCATCGTGCGCATGCATGCCAACGAGCGTGAGGAGGTGTCCGACGTGTACGCTGGCGAGATCGCCGCGGCCGTGGGCCTCAAGGGGACCTTCACGGGGCACACGCTCTGTGAGGAAAAGCGCCCGCTTATCCTCGAATCCATCGTGATCCCGGAACCGGTCATCTCGCTCGCCATCGAGCCGAAGACGAAAGCCGACCAGGAAAAGATGGGCGTCGCGTTGCAAAAGCTCGCCGAAGAGGACCCGTCGTTCCGTGTGCGCACGGATGAGGAGACCCTCCAGACGATCATTGCGGGCATGGGTGAATTGCACCTCGAGATCATCGTCGACCGCATGAAGCGCGAATTCAAGGTCGAGGCCAACGTCGGCAAGCCGCAGGTCGCGTACCGCGAAGCCATCCGCACCAAGGCCGAAGACATCGAAGGCAAGTACATCCGTCAGTCCGGTGGCCGTGGTCAATATGGCCACGCCGTGATCACGCTCGAACCGTTGGAGCGCGGCAAGGGGTACGAGTTCGTCGATGCCATCAAGGGTGGTGTCGTGCCGCGCGAATACATCCAGCCGATCAACAAGGGGATCCAGGAAGCCGTCCAGCGTGGCGTGCTCGCCGGGTTCCCGGTGCTCGACGTGAAGGTGACGCTCACCGACGGCAGCTACCACGAGGTCGACTCGTCCGAAGCGGCCTTCAAGGTGGCCGGCTCCATGGCGTTCCAGGAAGCTTGCCGCAAGGCGGGGATCTACCTCCTCGAGCCGATCATGAAGGTCGAGGTCGTTACCCCGGAGCAGTTCATGGGCGACGTCATCGGCGACCTGAACGCCAAGCGTGGCCAGATCCAGGACATGACCGAGCGCTCCGGCGCCCGCGTCGTGACGGCGCTCGTCCCGCTTTCCGAAATGTTCGGCTACACCACGAACCTCCGGTCCATGACCCAAGGCCGTGCGAGCTCGACCATGGAATTCGCCCACTATGGCGAAGTCCCGAACAACGTCGCGCAAGCCGTGATCGAAGGGAAGAAGAAATAAGGAAAAGCCGCTGGCCATGTGCCGGCGGTTTTGATTTTTTGCCAAAAAATGCGTAATTTCCGCCTCTTGACACCCTTTCCCGTGCTCCGTATCCTGCCATTAGCACTCAGCATGTGAGAGTGCCAAATCCCCATGTCGCCGACTTCCCTTGATCCGCGTCTCCTCAAGCTGCTGCAGGCGGTAGTGGAGGAGCATGTCCAGACGGCGCAGCCGGTAGGATCGCAGGCGCTGGTGGAACGGTACGGCTTAGGCGTCAGTTCGGCGACGGTGCGGAACTGGTTCGTGGAGCTCGACGAGGCCGGGTACCTGCTCCAGCCCCACACGTCCGGAGGGCGCATCCCGACCGAGGCCGGCTATCGCGTGTACGTCGACACCATCGCCCGAGCGCGGGCCCTGGCGAAAAAGCAGCAGCAAGCGCTTGAGGAGGCGGCCGCCAAGGCGGCGGATCCAACCCCGCGCCTCAAGCACCTGGCACGCGCGGTCGCGGACCTGACCGAGTTGGGCGTATTCGTGAAGTTCGGGGCGTTCGACTCGTACTATACGGGCCTGTCGCAGCTCTTCGCCCAGCCGGAGTTCCGCGATTGGCAACGGGTCGTGTCGCTTTCGGAGGTCCTTGATCGCCTCGATGAGGCCCTGCAGGTCCTGCCGACGCCGCCGACGCGCGAGCCGTGTATCCTGATCGGGCAAGAGGGACCCTTCGGCTCGATCTGCTCGACGGCCTATCTCGACCGGGCGGGCGTCTTCATCGGCATCATCGGCCCGCTGCGCATGGATTATGCGCGTGCCCAGGCCGCACTCACATGTGTTTCTCACCTTGTTTCCTAAATTTCTATGGATGAATCTACGAATCCGGTCGGAACGCCTGGCGCGACGGAGCCTTGCCCGAAATGCGAGGAATACCTGACGGGCTGGAAACGCGCCCAGGCCGATTACCAGAACCTGAAGCGTGAGACCGATGCGGAGCGCGTCGAGCGCGCCAAGTTCGCCAACGAGCGGATGTTGCGTGACCTGCTCCCGGTCCTCGACCAGTTCGGTCTCGCCCTGTCGTTTATCCCGTCGACCACCGGCCTTCCCGAAGCGGAACGGGGGGTTTGGGAAAAGTGGCTCGTCGGCCTCAAGGCCGTGCAGTCCCTGTGGGACCAGGCTGCCGCCCAAGCCGGACTCGAACGGGTGTCCACCGATGGCCCCTTCGATCCTCAGGTCCACGACGCGGTCGCAGAAGAGCCGTCCGAACAGCCTGAGGGCACGATCCTGCGTGTCGTGCAACCGGGCTGGCGCCTCCATGGCCGCGTCCTGCAGCCGGCACGGGTAACCATCGCGAAAGCGGCGTAAAGCCTATGTCCCTGATACGCTGGTCACCGTTCCCGCTGCATGGGACCGACGAGGGGCTCGAAGAGGCGCGCTCCTCGCTCGTCCCGCTCCCCTCCGGGGGAGGGGCGAGCCTCGTCCCGCCGGTGGACGTATACGAGGAAGGCGATGCGTATGTCGTGGAAGCGCCCATGCCGGGCCTGGATCCGAGCCGGATCGAGCTCTCGATCGATCGGGACGTCCTGGCCGTCAAGGCCACCCATGAGCGCAAGCTCGAGATCGACGAGAAGAACTACTATCGCAAGGAGGTCCGCCACGGGCTCGTGTTCCGCAAGGTCCCGCTGCCCGGATTGGTCCAGGATGAGGCGGCTGATGCGAAATATGAGGACGGGGTCCTGAAGGTCCGCTTGCCGAAACGGCCTTCCACGCGGACCACGATCCCGCTCGAACCTACCAAAAAACCCTAAAATACCCTTATTTTATGCCGAAAATTCTTGGAATCGACTTGGGGACGACGAACTCCTGCGTGGCCATCGTCGAAGGTGGCCAGCCGAAGGTCCTCGAAAATGCGGAAGGGGCACGGACCACGCCGTCGGTCGTCGCGATCTCGAAGACGGGCGAACGCCTTGTTGGCCAGATCGCCAAGCGGCAAGGGATGGTGAACGCTGAAAATACGCTCTTCTCCGTGAAGCGCCTCATCGGCCGCCGCTGGGATGATGCCGAGGTGCAGCGTGACCAGAAATGGCTCCCGTACAAGCTCGCCAAGGCGGGTGATGGCGTGAAGGTGCTCATGGCTGGCAAGGAATATTCGCCGGAAGAGATTTCGGCGATGGTCCTGCAGAAGCTCAAGGCCGATGCGGAGGCGCGCCTGGGCGAGAAGGTCACGGAGGCCGTCATCACCGTCCCGGCCTATTTTGACGACTCACAGCGCCAAGCGACCAAGATCGCGGGCGAGATCGCGGGCCTCAAGGTGTCCCGCATCATCAATGAGCCGACGGCGGCGGCCTTGGCGTACGGGTTTGACCGTAAGAAAGACGAGAAGATCGTGGTCTATGACCTTGGCGGCGGCACGTTCGATGTGTCCGTCCTTGAAGTGGCCTACGATGCCGCCACGCAGCAAAACACCATCGAAGTGCGCGCCACCAACGGCGATACCCATTTGGGCGGCGACGACTTTGACCAGCGGATCATCGCCTGGATCGTCGAGGAATTCAAGAAGTCCGATGGGATCGACCTCGGCAAGGACCCGCTCGCGTTGCAGCGCATCAAGGACGCCGCCGAAAAGGCGAAAATCGAGCTTTCGAGCGCCCTCGAGACCGAGATCAACCAGCCGTTCATCACGACGGATGGCTCGGGCCCGCGCCATTTGCAGCTCAAGCTCAAGCGTTCCGAGTTGGAGCGGATCGTCGGCGACCTCGTGGACAAGACGCTCGAGCCATGCAAGAAGGCACTCGCGGACGCGAAGATCGGCATCGGCGACATCCAGGAAGTCATCATGGTCGGGGGAATGACCCGCATGCCGCTCGTCCAGCAGACGGTCGAGAAATTCTTCGGCAAGAAGCCCAACGCGTCCGTCAACCCGGATGAGGTCGTCGCCGTCGGTGCGGCCATCCAGGCGGGCAACCTGCAGGGCGACATCAAGGGGGAATTGCTTCTCCTTGACGTGACCCCGCTTTCCCTGGGTATTGAGACCATGGGAGGCGTCATGACGAAAGTCATCGAGCGGAATACCACCATTCCGACCTCGAAGTCGCAGACGTTCTCGACGGCCGCCGATGGGCAGACGTCCGTAGAGGTCCATGTCCTGCAGGGGGAGCGCGAACTGGCGGCCGATAACCGCTCGCTCGGGAAGTTCACCCTGTCCGGCATCCCGCCGGCGCCGCGCGGCGTCCCGCAGGTTGAAGTCTCCTTCGATCTTGACGCGAACGGCATCCTCTCGGTGAAGGCCAAGGACAAGGCCACCAACAAGGAACAGCAGATCACGATCACCGCCTCGACAAGCCTCTCCAAGGAGGAGATCGAGCGCATGCGCAAGGAGGCCGAGCTCCACGCCGAGGAAGACAAGAAGAAGCGTGAAGCGATCGAGGTCAAGAACATGGCGGAAACGATGATCTACACGACCGAAAAGATGCTCAAGGAGAATGAGGCCAAGGTGAAACCGGAAGACAAGACGGCCATCGAAGCCAAGATCGCGACCCTCAGGCAGCTTAAGGAAGGCGATGACCTTGAAGCCATCAAGAAGGCGGCCGACGAGCTTGCGACGGAAGCCCAGAAGGTCGGCGCTTCCCTCTACCAGCCCGTAACGGAGCGCGAAACGGCCGCACCGCCTGCCGGTGACGCCTCGGCCGCACAAGAGGAAAAAGGCCAAGATGAGGGAAAATCCTAATCATTTAATCGTATGAAACGGGCGGATCCCCGCGGTCCGCCCGGCTCGCTCCTGCTATGACCCCGTATTTTCTCCTGTGCGCCGAACGAGCTGCCCGGACGACCGAAGGCTCGTTCGTCTTGCACGGCATTCTTGAGCGTATCGTGACGAAGGAAACCCCGACGGCCGAATCCCCGTTGACGATGCCAACGATGTCCGTCGCCTTCGAAATCCGCGAAGCGGACGCATCGAAAGCGCATGGCTTGCGCGTCCGCCTGACGCATCGTGAAAGCGGGACGGGCATCTTTGACCATGCCTTCACCGTCGAGGCGAGTAACGATCCCGCGAACAAGATCAGCGGCCTCATGAATTTCCACCTCCTGCCGATCAAGGCGTTGGGATGCTATGAGGTGAGCGTCGAAGTGGACGGGGAAATGGTCGCGAAGAACTCCTTTTACGTGGTTACGAAATAAACGCGGCCCGCCCGCGCTAGCCAGCCTTGCCCCATGCCCCAAAAAGACTATTACGCCAGCCTTGGCGTGCCGAAGACGGCGTCCGCGGACGAGATCAAAAAGGCGTTCCGTCGTTTGGCGCATGAGCACCATCCCGACAAGGGGGGCAATGCCGAACGCTTCAAGGACGTGAACGAGGCCTACCAGGTGCTCGGCGACGAAAAGAAGCGCGCTGCCTATGATCGGTTCGGTTCCGCGGCGTTTGAGCAGGGTGGGCCGGGTGGGGGTGGGTTTGAAGGTGGGTTCCCGGGTGGTTTTAATGTGAACATGGGGGATTTCGGTGATTTTGGCGATATCCTTTCGGAGATGTTTGGTTTTGGCCGTGCATCCGGAGGCGGTCGCCAAGCGCGCCGAGGCCAGGACATCGCGGTCGACCTGGAACTTTCGTTCAAGGAGGCCGTCTTTGGCGTCCGCAAGGACGTGACCCTGGTGCGTCCGGACCGTTGCGAGACCTGCCGTGGCGATGGTGCCAAGCCTGGCACGCGCCGGAAGGCTTGTACGATGTGCCATGGTTCCGGCCAAGTCCGCCAGGCGCAACGAACCTTGTTCGGCACCATGCAGGTCGCCGCCGCCTGTCCCACCTGTGAAGGCGTGGGGCAGATCCCGGAAGAGCCGTGCGCGTCGTGCAAGGGGACCGGCGTCCAGCGCCGCGAGGTTACGCTCCAGGTGGACGTCCCGGCGGGCGTTTCCGAAACCGATACCCTGCAAATGCCGGGCCAAGGGGAGGCGGCGCCCTATAATGGCGCCTCGGGGGACCTGTATTTGCGCCTCCATGTCGCCAAGGATCCGCGCTTCACGCGGGAAGGGGCCCAGATCCATTCCCATCTCGACGTCCCGTATAGCGTCCTGCTCTTGGGCGGTTCCGTATCGGTGGAAACGGTGGATGGGCCCGTCGAAGTGTCGATCGATGCGCGGACGCCTGTCGGGACAAAGGTCACCCTTGCCGGCAAGGGGGTCCCGTCCCGTCAGAAGGCGCGGCGCGGTGACCACATCGCCCATCTGGGGGCGGCAGTTCCCAAGAAGCTGACGCGCGAGCAGGAGGAGGCGCTCGAGCGCCTGCGTTCCGTGGGGCTTTGACGGATGGCGGTCGATCTGGCATCCTTTCGGTAATGACCTGTTCTGACCGAACGGGTCAACTTATTTCTCGTCTTTCCTATGGCTAGCCCTATCACCCTGGCAATGAAGCAGATCGCGGAAGAGAAGAACATCCCCTTGGAGTCGGTCCTCGAAACGGTCGAGACGGCCCTATCGGCGGCCTACCGCAAGGATTTTGGCAACAAGAACCAGAACATCGAGGTGGAATTCGATTCCGAAAAGTACGATGGCATGACGGGCGGCATCCGCGTCTTTGACGTCAAGACCGTGGTCGAAGACATGAAGCTCGATGAGGATTATTTCGCACGCTTCGACGCCGCCACGGCCCCGCGTAAGAAAGACGACAAGTCGGCTCCCGTCATGACCGCCGAAGATTTTGCCGAGGAGTTCAAGTTCAACCCAAAGACGATGATCATGCTTGCCGATGCGCGCGACCTCAAGCCGGATGCGCAGCTGGGCGAGGAGATCCGCGTCGAGTTGGGCGTGCCCGCCGCGTTCGGACGCATGGCGGCGCAGACCGCGAAGCAGGTGATCCTGCAGAAGCTCCGCGAGGCCGAACGGGGCGTCATTTTCAATGATTTCAAGGGTCGCGAAGGCGAACTCATGAACGTGACCGTGCAGCGCCGTGAAGGGCGCGTGGTCCTCATCGACCTCGGTCGTGCCACGGGCGTGCTCCTGCCGGAAGACCAGATCGAGACCGAGCGGTACTTCCCCGGGACCCGCATCAAGGCTTTGCTGCGTGAGGTCGCGCTCACGACGAAGGGTCCGGAAATCCGCCTTTCCCGCAGCAGCCCGCAACTCGTGGCAGCCCTCTTCACGCAGGAAATCCCCGAAATCGCCAACGGGATCGTCGAGATCAAGGAGATGTCGCGCGAAGCGGGGAGCCGCAGCAAGGTAGCCGTGGCCACCACCGATGACGCCATCGATCCGATCGGTTCGTGTATCGGCCAGCGTGGCGTACGCATCCAGACCGTGATTCGTGAACTTGGCGGCGAAAAAGTGGACATCATCCAATGGGACGAGCGCCCGGAGGCCTTCATTAAGGCCGCGCTCGCGCCGGCAAACGTGCTCGAGGTGTCTCTTGACGAGGAGCAGCATCTGGCGATCGTATCGGTCGCCCCGGACCAGCTTTCCCTCGCCATCGGCAAGGGCGGGCAGAACGTGCGCTTGGCCGCCAAGCTCGTCGGCTGGAAAATCACCATCCGCGAGCAAGGGGGTGCGGTCGTGGCCGATTCTGACCGCGGGGAAGTGGCTGCCGTGGAGCCGGGAACGGAAAAGGCGGGTGAAGGTTCCGTCGTCCCGTCGGAATCCGTTGAATCCAAGGCCGATGAAGCCGCTGACCGTCCCGAAACCGCCGCGGAAGCGGACGCCCAGGACGCGGGTCTGGCCGCCGCCTAAGCCGTTATGTTCACGACACTTTTCCTGCAACCGCTCTTTAACCTGCTGATCGGCCTCTACAATCTTCTGCCGGGGCATGACCTTGGGCTTGCGATCATCGCCCTCACCTTCTTCGTCAAGCTGATCCTTTGGCCGTTCACGGCGCTCCAAATCAAGCAACAGCGTGCGTTGCAGGCCATCCAGCCGAAGATCGAGGAGATCCGCCAGGCGCATAAGGACAACAAAGAGGAGCAGGGCCGACAGCTCATGGCCCTTTACGCTCGCGAGAAGGTCAACCCCGCTTCGTCGTGCCTACCGCTCCTGATCCAGATCCCGATCTTCATCGGTCTATACCGAGCCCTTTCGCAGGGGTTGGGGGCCATCGACGCGAGCCTCCTCTATCCGTTCGTCCAGAACCCGGGGACCATCAATCCAGTGTTCTTGGGGTTCCTGGACCTCACGAAGGCGAGCCCGGTCCTCGCGATCGCGGCGGCCCTGGTGCAATTCCTGCAAAGCCGCCAGATGATGAAGTCGATGCCGGCGACCGTTACGCCGCCACCGTCCGAAGTCGCCGACAAGCCGGTGGCCCAAGACGAGAACATGGCCGCCATGATGAACAAGCAGATGATGTACACCATGCCGATCCTTACGGGATTCATTGGGTTTTCCCTGCCGGCCGGGCTCACCCTCTACTGGTTCGTGATGAGCGTCCTCTCGGTCGTCCAGCAGTGGTGGATCATGCGCACCCTGCCCCCGCGGATCACGCCGCAACTCGAAAAAACTTCCTAAGGTCCGCGCCCCGTGCCGTCCCCGGACGGTGCGGGGCTTTAAAATCCCGCCTTGCAACCCCGGTCCGCGTTGGCTAGGCTGGGCCACGACGTTATTTTTATGGCTACTATCCCTCCTCCCCCTACAAACCGCTCGATCCGCCGCCGCGCGGTGGGCTTGGTCGTGCTGTCGCTCCTGACGGCGCTCTATTTGCTCCCGGCTCCTGCCAACTGGCTATTGCGCCAGGCTGGCCGCGTGCTGGGATATGACACCTCGTACCAGGTTGCCCCTGATTTTGTGCTTGGGCTCGACCTGCAGGGTGGTACCCGCCTTGAATACGAGGCGGACGTGTCGAAGGTCCCGGCTGGCGAGCGCCAGGAAGCGCTGAACGGCGTCCGTGACGTCATTGAACGTCGCGTCAACAGCCTTGGCGTGTCGGAGCCGCTCATCCAGACCACTCAAGCCGGCGACAGCTGGCGCGTGAGCGTGGAGCTTGCCGGCGTCCGTGACGTGAACGACGCCATCACGCTCATCGGAAAGACCCCCATTTTGGAATTCAAGGAGGAAAGCGCAGAACCGCCGCGCGCGTTGACTGCCGAGGAACAGGCGCGCATCGACCGGGAGAACGGGGCGGCGAAAGCGAAAGCGGAGGCCCTCGTCCAGGCGCTTCGAGCTCCGGGGGCGGATTTCGCCGCGCTTGCCCGACAATCGGTGAGCGGCACGACGGCGATCCCTTCTGAGTTCCTGCGCGAGAACAGCCCTGACGTGTACGCCGCGCTCCGCACCGAAACGGCGACGGGGACGGTCATGCGCGTCCTCGAGACCCCGCTTCGGTATGCGGTGGTCCGCGTGGACGAGCGCAAGCAGGTCACCAAAGAGGCGACGGGCCATCATCTGTTGATCTCCTATGCGGGTGCGGAAGGGGGGCTCTCGACGCTCTCGAAGGCGGAGGCCGAAGCCAAGATCCGCGACCTGAAAGCGCGCGCGACGCCCCAGAATTTCGTGCAGCTCGCGAAGGAGTTCTCGATGGAGCCGTCCGCCAGCACGACCGAAGGCCTTTTGGACTGGACCGAGGAGTCGCCGGCCGATCCGGCGGCTGACCGGTTCGTCGAATCGTTCGCCAAGCCCTTCTTCGCCCTTCCGAAAGGGCAGGTTTCCGATGTCGTCGAGACGCCATACGGATTCCACCTGATCTACAAGACGGACGAGCGCCCGGTGTACGACCTCCGCGCGCAGGTCGCCACCTATCCGAAGCTCTTGAAGGAGGACATCCTTCCGCCGGCAGACGGCTGGAAAGCGACGAAACTGACGGGCAAGCAGCTCCAGAGCGCCCGCGTCGATTTCAACCAGCAGACGGGCGGGATCCAGGTTGCCTTGCAGTTCAATGACGAGGGCCGTGAGCTCTTCTCGGAGCTGACCCGCGCCAACATCGGCAAGCGGATCGGCATCTTTATCGACGGCGTCTTGATTTCCGCACCGACCGTGCAGTCGGAAATTCCTGGTGGCCAGGCGGTGATCACGGGCGCAAGAAACATCGAAGAGGCGCGCGAGTTGGCTCGTAGCCTACAGGCAGGCGCTTTGCCCGTGCCGATCGAGATCATCGGCCAGCAGACCATCGGGGCGAGCTTGGGGGCGGACTCATTGGCCGCGTCGCTCAAGGCGGGCCTGATCGGTTTTGCGCTCGTCGCGCTCTTCATGATCCTCTTGTATCGCCTGCCGGGCCTGGTCGCCATCGGTTCGTTGGCCTTGTATGCGGGTCTCTCGCTTGCCGCGTTCAAATTGATCCCGGTCACGCTCACCTTGTCGGGGATCGCCGGGTTCATCCTGTCGATCGGCATCGCGGTTGACGCGAACGTGCTGGTGTTCGAGCGCCTGAAAGAAGAATGGCGGTTAGGGAAGGGGTTGCGTGTCGCCCTGGAGGACGCTTTCCGCCGCGCTTGGCCTTCGATTCGGGACGGCCACGCGACGGTGCTCATCTCCTGTGCCGTCCTGTACTGGTTCTCGTCGTCCGTCATCCGCGGCTTCAGCCTGACCCTGGCGATCGGCGTGCTCATCTCGCTTTTCACGGCCGTCGTCACCTGTCGCGTCTGGTTGCGGGCCTTGGCCTCGACGCCGCTTGCGAAGCATGGCTGGTGGTTCCTGCAGCCGCGTGACGTCAACAAGAATTCCTAGTCTCGCTCCCTATGACATTCAACATCGTTGCGTGGAGAAAAGCTTGGTTTGCCTGTTCGGCCGTGCTGTTGGCGGCGTCGATCGCGGCCCTCACGGTTTGGGGCCTGCGCTTCGGGATCGATTTTACGGGAGGTTCCCTGATGGGATTCCGGTTTACGGGAACGCGTCCACCGGTTGCCGAGATCGTTGAGACGGTCCGCCAATCCGGCCAGGACGTGGGTGAGCCGGTCGTCCAGCCGGTGGGGGAGCAGGACATCCAGGTTCGGACGAAAACGCTCACGCAAGAGCGGTACGGCCGGGTCGTGGAGGCCTTGCGCGCGAAGCACGGCGATCTTGTGGAGCAGCGCTTTGATGTCGTTGGCCCCGTGATCGGGGAGGAGCTGCGCACGAAGTCGCTGCAAGGGATCGTGGTCGCCCTCTTGCTGATCCTGCTGTACATCGCCTACACGTTCCGAAAGGTCTCCGCCCCGGTCGCCTCGTGGAAGTACGGCGTGGTGACCATGCTGGCGGCGGCGCACGACATCCTGATCCCGGTCGGCATCTTTGCCGTGTTGGGGCGGTTTGCCGGCGTCGAGATCGGAACCCCTTTCGTAGCGGCGCTCCTCACGATCCTAGGGTATTCCATCACGGACACGATTGTCGTCATGGACCGCGTCCGCGAGAACCTTCCGCGCATGAAAGCCTCGTTCGAAGAGGTGGTCGGATTCTCCTTGAAGCAGACCTACTTGCGCTCGATCTATACGTCCTGCACCACGCTCATCGTGTTGCTGGCCATCTTCCTGTTCGGTGGCCATTCGTTGCACGAGTTCACCTTGGCGATGATGCTGGGGATCCTGTTCGGGACGTATTCGTCGATCTTCGTCGCGCCGATGGTGCTGGTGAGCTGGAATGCCTGGTCGCAAAGAAAAAAGCGCTAACCCCAAGAAAACCGCATGACGCTCCCGACCCATTCGGGAGCGTTTTGCCATCTCGACAACATGGCCCCGTCTTCCGGCGGGGCGGAATGGCTCGGCGGTCCGGGCGACTGTTGGCGTGCCCTCCCTTGTGCTATCCTTGCTCTCAGCATGTTTGATCTTTGGCTTACCGGCCTGTTGCAGGCCTTCGGGGATGACCCATTTACCGGAATGTGGATCCTCTTCCGTTCCGGCGGATGGCTCATTTTTCTCTGGGTATTCCTGTGGGGTGCGCGCCACCTTTGGCTGGAGCATGTGCAGGGAAAGGCGGCGGCGAAAAAGGAATTCGTCGTCTTGCGCGTCACTGTCCCGCGCACCAGCGAACAAACGCCAAAGGCGGCGGAGAACATCTTTTCCGCGCTTGCCGCGGCGGGAGCGGGTGCCAGCTGGACCGGCAAATGGCTGCGTGGCGAATTCCAGTCCCCGCTGTCCGTCGAGATCATCTCGATCGAGGGGGACGTCCAATACTGCCTCCGTCTTGAGAAGCGCCTCCGCGACCTCGCGGAAGCCGCGATTTTTGCCCAATATCCCGATGCGGACATCGACCTGGTCGAAGATTACGCCAAGCGGGTCCCGACCCACTATCCCGACGCGAACTACGACCTCTGGGGCACCGAGATGACCTTCGTGAAGTCCGACGCGTTCCCGCTCAAGACCTACAGCGATTTCACGGACCAAGTGTCTGGCGAAATGAAAGACCCGATCGCCGTGATGCTGGAAAACCTTTCCCGCGTCGGTCCTGGTGAACAGTTCTGGTACCAGATCGTGCTGATGCCGACCGACCAGAAAGAGGCGAAGGCCCGTGCCGAGGCGGAGATCGCCAAGCTGAAGGGGGAGGTGAAGGCGAAGCCACCCAGCTTCGTCGACACGGTTTTGCGGTTCCCGGCAGAAGTCATAGAGGGTATTTTCAGCATCTTCCTGCCGTTCGGGGGCGGCGAAAAGAAAGACGAGAAAAAGAAGGATGGGCCGCCGAAGATCACGACGCTGTCGCCCGGCGAGCGGTTGGTCCTCGAATACATCGAGCGGAAAATGTCCAAGATCGGTTTCATGGCCAAGATCCGGGTGATCTATGTCGCGAAAAAAGAAAAGATGCAACGCGCCAAGGTCATCACGCCGTTCATGGGGAGCATGAACCAGTTCAAGACGTTCAACATGCAGGCGCTCCGTCCGGACAGCAAGAAGATCGGCATGAACAACGATTTCTGGTGGTTCAAGGACCAGCGCAACAACGTCCGCAAGAACAAGGTCATCCAGGCCTACATCGACCGCTCCGACGGGGTCGGCCTGTCCCCGTTTTTCCTCTCGACCGAGGAGTTGGCGACCCTGTGGCACTTCCCGATCCTTGCCCAGGTCAAGGCTCCGCTCCTCCGTCGTACCCAGGCGAAAAAATCCGAAGCGCCTGCCAATATCCCCTTTGGCGATTAGCCGTCCCCTATGCCTCCCGTCTATAATCACGACCACGACAATGAGATCACGCTCTTTGGAGACGTGAATTTTCGCAATGCCGGCCGCCGTTTCGGCATCAAGACGGACGACCGCCGCCGGCACGTCTACATCATCGGGAAGACGGGCATGGGCAAGTCGACGCTGATGGAAAACATGATCTTGGCCGACATCTATGCCGGCCATGGGTGTTGCTACATCGATCCGCACGGCGACGTCGCCGAGAAGCTCATGGATTTCATTCCGCCCGAACGCCTGAATGACGTCGTCTATTTCAATCCGGCGGACACGGCGTTCCCGGTCGGCTTCAACATCCTTGAGACCTCTGGCGACCCTGACCGCAAGCACCTCGTCCGTGACGGACTGATGGGGGTCTTCAAGAAGATCTGGCCAGACGTCTGGAGCGCGCGCATGGAATATATCCTCACGAACTGTATTTCGGCCTTGTTGGACTACCCGGGCGCGACGCTCATGGGCGTCAACCGCATCCTGGTCGACAAGGAATATCGCGAGAAGGTCGTCGAGCAGATCCGTGACCCGGTCGTGAAGACCTTCTGGGTCGCCGAATACGCCTCGTGGGACGA